>JAIRSL010000054.1 GCA_031255475.1 Treponema sp. | reverse complement strand
ATCCAGCCTATGGCCCATATTGCGTAGAGGGTAATATCTCTGTCCTCAAATGTCACCGTATCCCTCTGTAAAAGGTCCCCGCGAATAGGATTCCAATCACTATCATACCCGGTGGTTAGCTGCCAGGAGGCGGGGAAATAGGCCGTTCCGGTCCCGTCGGGCTTGGTGTTCCATCCCGCGAAGGCCCAGCCTTCCCGGCCAAAAAGATCCTGGTCCGAATTGGGGTCATCAGGATCCTCAGGATCCGGTACGCTTACCGTGTCTCCCGCCTGGTAGGACGTTGTATCCACAGGCAGCGTACCGTAATCGTAGTGGTTCCCGTCATAGATAATGCGGAGTCCCCTCAGGCTTCCGGGATCATCCGTTACTATGTTTTTGGTTCCTATATCGGTGGTTTCGCCTTTCACAACATCCGCGCTTTTCCAGACGCCGCTTACGCCGTCCCTGGATACCACGATTGAATAGCCGGTTTTTGCCGGTACATCGCTGATGGTAAAAGCTCCCTCCTCATCGGTCCAGGCCGCGTAAGAGGTCCCGGCGATAAATACGAGGGTTCCCAGGCTGCCCGTATCGTCCACCGTAACGGTTCCGGATACATGGCCTACGGGGGTCAATTCCAGCCCTTCCACCGTGGCGATCTTCCCTGCGGCCACCGCCACATCCAGTGCGACGGCCTTTTCCTTTGAATCCCGGGAAGCCGCGTAGACGGTGTAGTTTCCGGGAGCGACCTTTTCAAAGGTATAGTTCCCGTCCGCATCCGTGGTGGTTTTGGTTCCTTGACTGGTTACCGCCCGTCCCGCTTTCTGCCGGACCAGGGATACCGCCCGCCCGTCTTCCACCTTTTCAATGGCAACGATGATCCCCGCGTTGGAATCCCCGCCGGTGAAGAATGCCCTTCCCGTGACGCTCCCCGTCTCGTCCCCGGTTTCCGCGCCGGCGCCGGGACAGCCGGAAAACAGGACGCAAAGCCCCGCCGTTATCAGGGTAATAACCGCCGTTTTCATTCTCTTGCTGTTTTTCATATATAACCTCCAATTAGTTTTGATCCCGTCAACGCGGGAAAATCTGTGATACAAAAGGCTTTCCCCCGGACCCGCGCCCTGCGCCGGCCGTATTTTGGGAAATACTTACAAGACAGGAATATTCATGAGGAATTAAAATATACGGTCTCCTTATAAACGAAAACACTATGAATAGCAGGCCGGTAAAGAAAAGTATTAAATCGAAACGCTAATGGGGCAGACTGTCCAAAGACGCCGGCCGGATACCGGTAATTCCTAGTATTCCTATAGCCAATGGGGGGGGGGGGGGTATAATTTTATACAGAATAAGTTAGTTGAGACAAACTTTGAGTTTTGTTCTGGAAGTTCCCGACAGCCGGAATGCGCCCGGTATATGCCCGGTGGGTGGTTCCCGGTTGACAGACAGGTAGATTTTTTTTGAAGGGAAAATCCTAACATCATATCGTCAATAGTATACGCGACCCTGCCCTGTTCGTCAATTTATCGTGTCCGGCGGTCAACGGTTTTACATTACAATTTTACGCCGTTTATTTCAGAAAAGTTTCCGCCAGCCGTTCCACTGAATTGGGACTATTACCGGATATGAAAGGTTAAATTACCGTTGGATTGCCGGGCTATACGTGTTGAACAAACATCCTGTTTCGGGATAGGATAACTGATAATTGAAGGTAAAAAGTTGTACATACCCGGAGGATTTACATGGTAATTTTGACATTGAATTGCGGTTCTTCATCCGCCAAGTATCAGGTGTACGATTGGGATGCCAAAGATATCCTGGCTGTGGGCATTGTGGAACGGGTCACCCAGGGCGGTTCCTTTATCAGCCACAAGGCCAAAGGCAAGGAAGAGTATACGGTGGAGCACGATTGCCCCACGCACACCGATGCGGTGGACCTCATCATCAAGACTTTAACCGATCCCGTTCACGGGGTCATTGCCGATATGGGGGTGATCAAGGCGGTGGGACACCGGGTAGTCCACGGCGGGGACAAGTTCACCAAGTCGGTACTTGTTGACGACTCGGTCATGGCTACCCTGGAGGAAGTCAAAGATCTGGGGCCCCTGCATAACCCCGCAAACATCATGGGTATAGAGGCCGCCCAAAAAGTACTCCCCTCGGTTCCCCACTGCGCCGTCATGGATACCGCCTGGCATCAGACCATGCCTCCGGAATCTTACCTCTACGCGGTTCCCTATGAATGGTTCGAGAAGTAGTCCGTGCGCCGTTACGGTTTCCACGGCACTTCCTTTCTGTACACCGCCAAACGCGCCGCCGTCCTCCTGGGCAAAGATCCCTTTAAGACCAACCTTATCATCGCCCATCTGGGCAACGGCTCTTCCATCAACGCGGTAAAGGACGGCTGTTCCCTGGACACTTCCATGGGCGTTACCCCGCTGGAAGGCCTCGTCATGGGTACCCGCGCCGGCGACGCCGACATGGCTATGCCCTTCTACGTGATGCGGAAAACCGGAATGAGCGCGGCCGAAATGGAAAACGCCCTGAACAAAAAATCCGGCCTTGTGGGGATCACCGGCAAATACGCCGACCGCCGGGACATACAGAAAGCCAAGCTCGAAGGCGACCGGCGCGCCCTTCTGGCGCAGGACATAGAAGCCTACCGCGTCAATAAGTACATCGGCGCGTATCAGGCGGTTCTGGGCCGGGTGGACGCCCTGGTATTTACTGCCGGGGTAGGAGAGTTTGCCTTCTTTATGCGGGAAAAGATCCTCAACGGCCTTGAAGGACTGGGCATAATCTTTGATCCCGGGAAGAATGAAATGTCCCATACCCGGAATACGGAGACCATCATCTCCAAGCCGGAATCCAAGATCCCCATTTACATCATCCCCACGGACGAAGAACTGGTCATGACCGAAGATGCCTACGCGCTCATGGCGGGCACCTACGATGTACACACCCGGTTTACTTATTCCTTCCAGAGTAAGGATTACGTGAACAAGGGCCGCGCCGCGGGCCTTAAGGACGAATTGGCCCGGAATCCGGACCTGGCCTCCATCATTGCGAAGCCTCTGTAATATGGGGAAGGCGGGGGCCTTTCAAATCCTCATCCGCGTAGGTGGCTGTTGCCGGTCCTCCCTGTTTTTGCGGAAACCCGTGGGCGAAGTTTCGCGGGTTCCGGGTTTCCGGTATCTTCCGAACACGAAAATCCGGCGTGTTTCCCCGGATTGGACGGCGTTGCGGGATTCCTGACGTGACCGAACAAAAAGCCGAACTGCTCTGCGTGGGTAACGCCATGGTGGACCTCTTTACCGGAACCGGCGGGGAAATTCCCGCTTCCTGGGGCCTTTCCAAACAAGCGCAGCATCTGACCCATAGCGAAATCGCCAAAATACTTGCCGCCCTGCCGCCGCCCCTGGTTACATCCGGCGGAGGCGCGGCCAACGCCGCCAAGATCGCCTGCTTCCTGGGAATCTCCACGGCCTTTGTGGGGTCCGTCGGCTTTGACGGGGATCCCTATGCCGCCGTGTTCGAGGAGGGCTTGACCGGGGCCGGAGTCATTCCCTGCCTTATCCGGGACTCATCCCCCACCGGCGTCTGCCTTGTCCTGAAAACCGGCGGAGACGCTCAGGTCATCGCGGCCTGTCCGGGGGCGGCCTTACGCCTTGCCGCGGAAGACGTGCCGGAAGACCGCATACGGGAAGCGCGGGCCGTGATTCTTGACGGCTTTCTCCTGGGCCGGGACGCGCTGATACACCGGGTCCTGGATTTGGCGAACCGCTGGGGAACCCCGGTTGCCCTGGACGTGGGTTCCCCGTATCTTGCCGCAAGCCGTGCCGGAGAAATAGCCCGGTACTGCCGGGAGTATCCCCTTATTGTTTTCATGAACGAAGAAGAAGCGGATGCTTTTTGCCGGACCTTCTCAAACGGCGCGGAGGGGGACGGCGTGCCTGACACCGGTTCACAACGGAGGATCAAGGTGGACGCGGACCTTTTGAAAAAGATGACGGCCAAAGACATCTTCCCGATCATCGTGGTCAAGCGCGGAAAGCGGGGAGCAACGGTGTTTGCCGGAGGCCGCGTCTATCCTGCGCCGGCCATTGCGGTTAATCCGGCGGAAGCTACCGGCGCGGGGGACGCCTTTTGCGCCGGCTTTATGGCCGGCTGGCTGCGGGGCAAGCCCCTGGCCGAATGCGCCGCCGTGGGGAACAAAACCGCACGGGAAGTACTGGACGGTCCCGGCGCCGGTGTAGACCGGAAAAAGCTGGCCCATCTTACCGGAAGTCTCCAGTTTGCAGTCAATCCGTAGCGTAAACAAAGAATTGGTAACGCAGTGAAGAACGCCAAAAACTCCGGGATCACCATGAGACCGAATAGTTACAAGAAAAACGAATTACGCCGCCGGTATCGTGCGCCCAAAAGGACGGCTTAAGCGGCTACTGATTCACGGTTTTATCCGGTCAACGGAAAGGGTTATGGGGATAACGTCATCAACGGTTACCCCCAGTTCCATCGCCGCGCCCCAGGACAAGACGATAACCCGTTTTGCGGTAGCTACGGTCCGTTCGACCACGGTAACGACTATCTGTTTGTTGTTCTGCAAATTGGTTATCGTTACCGGAGTACCCTGCGGAAGGCTCGGATGAGCCGCGATAAGATCGCCGGATTCAATCTCAAAGGTGGCGGAACCCCGCTGCCGGAAGTTCCGCATATAGGCGCCGTCGGCAAGAACCGCAGTGATAGAAATCAGCACCAATATTAGAAAAGCCGGTATTCGTTTCATTATTATCCCCCAATATTAGGACTATCGGCAAAACAGTCCAAAATTTTCATAATACATAACGGAAATCCGAAACATACAATATAAATAATACCCGGAAATTATTCCAAAGAAAAGTAACGTCCAAAGGAATTAAGGAAATCATCCGTTATTCGGCCAGCAGTACCGAAGCGGCCACCTTATCCGCCTCTTCCCGGTTCACGGCCATACGGATGATGGCGACGGCAAAGAGTCCGGCCGTTCCGGGACCCCGGCTGGTGATGATGTTTCCGTCTATTGCCACGCTGTCTGCGACCCAGCAGGCGCCGCCGGTCTTGTCCTCCATCCCGGGAAAACAGACGGCCCGACGATCCCGCAGAAGGCCCAGAGGAGAGAGGACCACTGCCGGAGACGCGCAGATAGCGGCAACCCAGCGGCCCGCCGCTGCCTGGGCCTTGAGCAGGGCGCAGGCGGAAGCGGACGCGGCGATGTTGGATGCTCCGGGCATACCGCCGGGACACACCAGGATGTCCCAGACCGCCCCCGCCGGGAGTTCCGTTATCAGGGAGTCCGCGATAATCGGCAGCCCGTGGGCTCCTGTTACGGTCTTATTCCCGCCAACGGAGACGGTCGTCACTTTGATTCTCGCCCTTCTAAGGTAATCAACGGGCGTGGCGGCCTCCACTTCTTCAAAACCATCGGCTAAAAATACAAGCGCCTTTTTAAGCATTTCAATCCTCCTTACGTCATATCAAATTTCAGGCAGTTTTCCGAACCGGTCGTCCCGGAAAAATCCCGTATACATTCATCTAATTATAGTATACACTAAAATAGACGGAGGAACCATGGTCGGTGAAGAGAAAGAGATAGCCGCCCGGGTACGGGTATTGCGGGAAATCGAAGGGATTTCCGGGGAGACCCTGGCGAAGGAACTGGGTTTTGATTCCGGGGAATACGCCCGCTGGGAGTCCGGGGAAGCCGAATTCCCTATCGGCTCTCTGGTGGAGATAGCCGGCCATTTCAAGGTAGACCTGACCGAACTGATAAGCGGCGAACCGTCCAGGCTCAAAACCTTTTGCGTAACCCGCTCGGGCCACGCCCCGGAAGTCAGCCGGCGTCCCGCCTACACCTACTGGAACCTGGCCCTCAAGTTTCACCGGAAAAAAGGGGAGCCCTTCCTCGTGGAAGCCGCCCCCTCTACGGAGGACAAACCTCTGACCCTGAACACCCATCCGGGCCAGGAGTTCAACTATGTTCTGGAGGGCCGGCTCCTCATATCCGTAGGAGGCCGCGAGATGGAACTGGGGCCCGGAGATTGCATATATTACGATTCCGGCGAACCCCACGGAATGAAAGCTCTGGGGGGCAAACGGGCCAGGTTTTTGGCTGTTGTTTTATAATCCGGCGCGGGGTCTTATCCTAGTAATGATACCGGTATCCTGATCGGACTAACGTATGGTTCAGAGAAAAACCGTGAATTCTTACTTCGATGA
Source organism: Treponema sp. (assembly GCA_031255475.1). Lineage (GTDB taxonomy): Bacteria > Spirochaetota > Spirochaetia > Treponematales > Breznakiellaceae > JAIRLK01. The sequence goes on along the minus strand of JAIRSL010000054.1, from coordinate 821 downwards.
TAGTGATTTTACCCGGATTTCTTGTATTCTTGAGGTATTGAACCGGCGTTTGTGCGGTTGGCGGTTGATCCTTTGTGATTCGTAGCGAAGGGTTTCATATCCAAGAACCTACTTACGCGGGGAGCTTTAGGGCGTTATTAGGGTATGAAACCCTGAGTCTAACCACCACTAGAGAACAACATACCTAAGAACCAGTTCGCGGGGGAGCTTCAGGGCGAGGTTGTTGATTGTTCATAATGAGGAGTTTTAGCGCAGTCATCCTGCAGGGCGGAGGGAAAGCATGGTAAAACGTTTTTTATCGAAAGAAGACTTCGAGTCGTATGAGGATTTTTGTGAAAATTTTTCCCTTTTCGTTCCGGATACTTTCAACTTCGCCTATGACGTGGTAGATGCCCTTGCGGCGGAACGGGGCGGGGATCGGGCCCTTCTCTGGTGCGATGAGCGGGGTGCGGAAGCCGAATTTACCTACGGCGACATGAAGCGCCTTTCCGACAGGGCGGCAAACGTGCTGGGCGCGGCGGGCATAGGCAGGGGAGACCCGGTGATGCTCATCCTGAAGCGCCGTCACGAATACTGGCCCGTCCTCCTGGCCCTCCACAAGCTGGGCGCCGTTGCCATCCCCGCGACCCACCTCCTTACCGTGAAGGACATCGTGTACCGCTGTAACAAAGCGGATATAGCGGGAATCATCTGCGTGGACGATGCGGAAGTGATCCGCAGCGTTGACGAGGCGGACGCCGTGATCAGGACACCGCTCCGGTACAAGGCCTTTGTCCGCTCCGTCCATACCACCGGGGAGACCGCCGTTTCCCCGGAGTGGG
>JAIRSL010000049.1 GCA_031255475.1 Treponema sp. | reverse complement strand
TTTCCGGAAGGCGTATGATCATGAAATCGGTCCCGGAGTTGTCCTGGCCCAGATACCGCACTACGTCGTCCATATCGGAGACCGGCACGATGCCCGGCGCGTCAATGTCCAGCCCGGCCGAAATGGCCATCTCCGGAATCCTGTCCGGAACCGAGGGGCGATTTACCAGGACAAAAACGAAGGCGAACACGAAAACCGCCGCGACAGCAGCCACCGCGGGCAGCGGGATGGTCACCGAGCGGGCCCACACCTTCCGGGCGGAGGGGAACTCCCGGCGTACCGGCGTACCGCCTGCACGGACCCGGCCGGCCACGGCGTCCCACACCCGTTTTCCCGCTTCTTCCGGGGAAAAACCCGTCCTGTACACCGGGTCTTCCCTCATGACGGCGGAAAATCTTTCGATTTTTTCCAGGGCGGACCGGCATTCGGGGCAACCGGCCAGATGAACTTCCATTTTTTCCTTCCAGGGGGAAGGAAGCTCGCGGTCAAAGTAAACGGAAAGAATTTGACGGTCAGGACACATGCGAACCATCCTTAGGTAAAAACCCGGCCAAACGCTCCCGGGCTCTGAATACACGTACCTTTACATTGCCCTCACTAATCCCGAGGGTACGGCCAATTTCTTTATAATTTAATTCACCATATTCTTTTAAGATCAATACCATACGCAAATTTTCAGGCAGCTTGTTCAGGGCTTCCCTGATTTCAGCGGCCGTTTCCTGCCTCAGCAGGGCCTGTTCCCCGGTTTCCTGGGTATTGGTAACTTCCCGAAATGCCCGTTGATACGCTTTCCGTTCCCGGTCTTTACGTTTTGCGTAATTCAGGGAGGCGTTCTTCACCACCCGTATAAGCCAGTACTTAGCCTCGTCCGCATTCGGAAAGACCATGTTTTTTTCATACAGGCGGAAAAACGCCTCCTGGCAGAGATCCTCCGCCGCTTCTTCACTGCCCGCAATTCTGTAGGCTACCCGGAACAGTATCGGAAAAACCGTATCGTACAGCCTGCGGAATTCAGCGGTGTTTCCCGCCATACCGCCCCCGGAATTCTCCTTAGATGCCGGCCCTTCGGATGGCGCCCCGGATAATACTTCTTTATCTATAGACGAAAACAAATTCTTTCCCCGATCGTTACATCATCTTCAGGATAATTACCATTCCCTGCGCCATACCGTACCGGCAGGACCGTCTTCCAGGATAATGCCCCGCTCTTTCAGGGCGGCGCGTACGGCGTCGGCCTTCGCGAAGTCCCGGGCCTTTTTCGCCGCTCCCCGTTCCGCTATGAGCCGCTCTATTTCCCGGACCAGGGCCGGATCCTCCGCCCCGTTCCTTTCGTGTATATCCGCTTCCAGGTTAAGCCCCAGCACCCGGTCCATATCCAAAACCGCCGCCAAAGCGTCCGCCGGGTCCGCTGCGTTGTCTTTAAGGAGCCCCCAAAGTTCCGCCAGGGCCCGGGGGCTTGAAAGATCGTCTTCCATTGCTTTGAGAAAAGCCCCGGTGTATTCGGCGGCGCTGCCTCCGGGATCGCCCGCCGCTTTGCCCCCGGCCTTCGCGGAGAGCGCCCGCAGCCTGTCCCGCAGGGACTTCCGGGCGTTCCGCGCGCCCTCCAGGGCTTCCCAGGAAAACTGAAGCTGGCTCCGGTAATGGCCCCCCAGGAGAAAGTACCGGTAATCCAGGGGATCGTAGCCCCGGTCCGTCAATGCCTGAAGGGTAAGGAAGGTTCCGGCGGATTTCGACATCTTGTCTTTATCGGTAAGGAGGAATTCGTTATGAACCCAGTACCTAACCCACGGGCGCTTACCCGTGGCGGCCTCGCTCTGGGCGATTTCGTTGGTATGATGAATGGGAATGTGGTCTATGCCGCCGGCGTGAATATCGAACCGATCCCCCAGGTACTTGATACTCATGGCGGAACATTCGATGTGCCAGCCGGGATACCCTCGTCCCCAGGGGCTGTCCCACACCAGGGCCCGGTTTTCGAATTTGCTCCTGGTGAACCAGAGGACGAAATCCCGGGGATTCCGCTTGTATTCGTCCGCCCCGGTTCTGGCCTGGATCCGGGATTCGTCAAGCCTGAGGCCCGCAAGTTCCCCGTAAGAAGGGAATTTGGATATATCGAAGTAGAGATTCCCCCCGGCAAAATAGGTATACCCGTTGGCCTCAATACGCCTGATGAGGGCTATCATATCGTCTATGTGGTCCGTGGCCTTGCATACCACCGCCGGCCTGATTATACCCAGCCTCCCGGTATCATGAAAAAAGGCCCTGGTGTAGAAGTCCGCCACCTCAAGAACGGTCTTGCCCCGTTCGGCGGCGCTTTTCACCATCTTATCATCCCCGCTGTCGTCGTCCCCCGAAAGGTGGCCTACATCGGTGATGTTCATCACATGAGTCACCTCGTAACCGAGACACCGGAGGGTCCGGGTCAGGAGATCGTGGGTAACATAGGCCCTCAGGTTCCCCAGGTGGGCGTAATTATAAACCGTAGGACCGCAACCGTAAAAACCGACTTTTCCAGTTGTAATGGGCTGGAAAACTTCGACTTTTCGTCCTAAGGTATTGTAGAGGGCAAACGCCATGGAACCTCCGCGATCAACCTGATAAGATAATAATGTGAATATTTTACGAAAAAACCCGGAAGAAATCAACATCCCCCGCCCGCCTTCCGGCGTCATCCGTTTCGGCGAGCCCATGGCCCTCCACACCACCTTCAAGACCGGCGGTCCGGCGGACATCTGGGTCCGTCCCGAAGGCGACTGCTTTCCCGGTTACGCGGCGGAACTGTTCGGGTTTGCCCGCCGTGAGGGCGTCCCGGTCTTCGTGCTGGGGGGCGGCGCGAACCTGGTTGTCGCCGACCGGGGCATACGGGGCATAGTCCTGGATTCCGGCGGCTGGACGGGCTGGGAAGTGAAGGCGGGGCGGGAAACGCCGGAGGCCGCCGTCCGCGTCCGTTCCGGGACCGCCGTTGACGCCCTTGCCGGCGCCCTGGCGGAACAGGGCTGGTCCGGTCTGGAATTCCTTGCCGGTATGCCCGGCTCCGTCGGAGGGGCGGTCTGGATGAACGCCCGGTGCCGGGAACAATCAATATCGGACATACTCATCGAAACCGAAATCATAGATATGGACGGCGTTTCCTTTGACCCCCTTCGGGTCCCCTGTAAAGACGGGGATTTTTCGTATAAACGCAGCCCCTTTCAGGGCCGGAATGTCCTCATTACCGAGGCCCGTTTTGCCCTGAAAAAGGGGGATCCTGAGGAATTGCGCCGGACCCTTGCCGCCCTGCGTCTGGACCGGAAAGCCAACGGCCAGTTCCGCGCCCCCTCGGCGGGATCGGTTTTCAAAAACAACCGGGCTTTCGGAAAGCCCACGGGCATGATCATCGACGAACTGGGTCTTAAGGGCCTTTCCTCAGGAGGGGCCTCGGTGGCCTCCTGGCACGGGAATTTCATCATCAATACCGGACACGCCAGCGCCGCGGACATACGCGCCCTGACGGAAACCCTTATCGGGAAGGTACATGCCGCACTGGGGCTGACCCTGGAACCGGAGATCCTCTTTGTGGGGGATTGGGGGGAAAGCTGATGGCTTCCGACGCCCACGCCCATCCGGGGGACCTTCTGGACCGTTTTCCCGGCGCGGAAGAAGAACGCCGCCGCCTGAGGGTTCCATGCGCCGCCTCGGCCTGGAACCTGCGGGACTTCGGGCGTCACGAGGAGCTTGCCCGCAAAGCCCGCGAAGAGGGGGCGGCTCCCCTGGCCCTGTGCTTCGCCGTTCACCCCCAACTCCCGGCCGCACTGTCCGGCCCGGAAGGAAGCGCCGCCTGTCCTGAGGATCTCCGGCTCCATGCGGCGGCCCTGGAAAAACTGGCCGCGGAAGGCCGCATACGGGCGGTAGGAGAGACGGGGTTCGACCTGTTCAACCGGACATACCGCGATACCGAAGCCCTTCAGGAAGAGCTTTTCCGCGCCCATCTGGAAGCCGCGGAACGGTACGGGCTCCCCATGGTGCTCCACATACGCCGGGCCATGCACAAGGTCTTTGCCCACGCCAAAGCCCTGAAAAAACTGCCTGCAGTGGTATTCCACTCCTATTCCGGGACATTCGCCGAAGGGGAAGCCCTGCTTAAACGGGGGCTTAACGCCTGGTTTTCCTTCGGCGCGGCCATTCTGCTGAACCACAAGACCGCCATGGAAGCCTGCGCCCGGCTGCCCCCGGACCGCCTTCTCCTGGAAACCGACGCCCCCTATCAGCCATTGCGGGGCGTCCCGTTTTCCCGCTGGGCCGATCTTCCCGCCATATTCGCCGGAGCCGCCGGACTTAGGGGAGAAGCCGAAGAGGAACTGGAAGCGGCGGTGGACGGGAACTGGACGCAGGTATTCGGCGCTTCCGGCGGTTTACCGTAACCGCGGATCGCACTCCTTTATTCGTCCGGGAAACGGAAGAACCGTTCGGGGACACACGCCGGCGGAAGAGCCGCTCTTTACGCTTCTTTTCTCCGGGTGGATTTTTCCGGCAGGTAACGGCACAGGGTATGGAGGAGTTTGTCGAAGTTCAGGGGTTTCCCCAGGTGGCCGTTCATGCCGGCGGCCATACATTGTTCGATATCTTCTCTGAACACATTGGCCGTCATGGCGATGATGGGTATTGTTTTGGCCTTTTCATCAGGCAGGGCCCTGATGAGACGAGTTGATTCATAACCTCCCATTTCGGGCATTTGTATATCCATCAGAATAAGATCGTAGTTCTCCGGCGCGGCGGCAAATTTGTCAAAGGTCTCCCTGCCGTTTTCGGCCTGGTCTATAAC
>JAIRSL010000148.1 GCA_031255475.1 Treponema sp. | reverse complement strand
CTCATAGGCATGGGGACCCGCAAGAGTACCGGGCTGGGTTTGCTGCCAGTACCTTCCTTCCAGGGTCAGGCTTGTGGCGGAATCAAAGGTTATAGTTGATTCCGGCAAGAGGTCATCGGACCATCTTGTTCCGGCAAAGGACGTGACGGGCGTATCATTGTAACTTAACCCGCCGGCACTGTCCGTACTTCCGTTGTCGCAAGCGGCAAGGACACAAACCACTGCCAGCATAAGAACAGGCAAGGGTTTTAAAAACAACATATTCGTCTTCATTCTTCACTCCTTCTTTATTGGGGATAATACGGCCCGGCCCATGACCAGGGCATCATTACCGTAAAGCCGCCGTAATGCCGTTCATACGAATTGGAACCGCCGGGGACCAGCACATCTATAAAGAAGGGGTCCGTATTAAGGTGGGCCGCGAATGTCGCGCTCATAGGTTTACCGTAGAAGTACCAGGCCATATACTGGGCTTCACGTTCGGCCTGTATAGGATCAGAACCGTGTCCGCCAGTGGCACGGTAGTTGAATTTAACTAGGTCCTCCGCGGAAGCGGTTATATTGGCATCGGTTTTGTGGTCTCCCACGCCCAAAGCAATGAGCCTGCGGTACACCATACGGGCGGCCTGCATACTGATGGCGTCCGCCTCGGAACCGTCATTGTAGTCGTTAAAGGTGTTCCGCTCAATGATGGCCCTGGGATACAGTGATGCTACCAGTTCGTGATTGTCAAAGGGCAAACGGTTAGCGTAACCCCTGGAGAAGTCGCCGTTGGCGTCAATACCCCGGAGAGGCTCGTACCACCTAAAGTGGTACAGGAAGCGGCGGAATACCTCATTCGCCCGGCCCGGATTGTGCAGGGTGTTGTCGGCGATAAGCTCGGCGCCTCCCGAAGGATAGCCGGAAATCTTGCCCCAGGCATATTCGTTGCCCGCCGCGTTATAGCGCCAGGTCTGGGGACCGGTAGCGCCCGCCGCGCCGGGGATGCCCACGTCGATGCGGTCGTCGAAAACCTGGGCGACAAAGGCGTACTTGCCGTTGATGGAAAAGCCGTCGGTGGCGATATGATCAGCGTCAACAATATCACGCATCTTCTTGCCGGTGGACTGAGGCGCTCCGACGGTAACGGTCGCCGTTGCGCTGCCCCTGGTAACATCGCTGTATACGCCGTTGCCGACAATAGTCTGAAACCGGGTGAAGGTCAGGGGGTTGCCCACACTGGCGGGTCTATCGTTGGAGGGAGGAACCGCGCCGGAAGCCAGGAAAAGCATCGTGATTCCGCCGGTTCCCAACTGATCGTTAGGGGTCTCGTCACGGTTAAGCTGCCCTACGGTCCACCATGTTACCCCATCGGTAGAAAGCCTGTCGCCAAGACGGAAATCCGGGCTGCTCTGAATGTTGGTAATGGCTATGCCGCTGTCGTACAGGTCCTTGTCCATCGCGTCATACAAGGCGTCAATGGCCCGGGAAGCGCCCCAGGCAGCGGCCATCTCGTTACTGAACTCGTAACGCCGGCCCCTGCCGTTATAGGGGTAAAAGTTCCGGAAAGTACCGCCGCGATTCTGCCAAACATTATTACTGCGGTCATCGGTAGTAACAGAAGTAGGAACCTGCAATACCGCCATGCCCCGGCGCAGATACGCCTGAGTGCTTCCGGTAAAGGACACCACCACCGGTACGCCGCCGGTAATGCCTACCGAAGCCTTATCCGCCTCGGTGGGGAAATATATCGTATAGGCGTCGGTTTGGGTTCCCCCTTTTGCCTTAAGGTCGGAGATCTGGGTATCCGGCGTGCCATCCCATGTCGCTCCTTCAGTTCCATTGTAAGCGTAGGTTGCGGTAAGGGTGTACGCTGAGGGCACTGCGTCCACCCTACTGGGAAGCCCGCCTACTATCCACCAGCCGGGATGTTCCCAGTGTGCCGGTATGGCGGGGGTGGACTGAATTACTACCGAATGGCTTGAGGGAGCGTCGGGGATGGGGCCGTATTCATAGATGGCGGCCAGGGCCTTAATTTCCCGCTTCCGCAATCCCCATTCGGCCGCAGATTCTACTATCTTGCCTTTCGTTATTCCGGGAATAATCGCGCCGTTGCCTAAATTTCCATCGGTCTTAAACTTGAGCGGATCGGGCAAGGTATTAAGCGGAGCCGAATCTTCCCTGGTCGCACCAAGAGGATCATCCACCCATTGGAGGGTTGCTATGGCCGCCTCTATGTTCCGGGCCGCCGTTTTGATTTCCGCCTGGGTTGTACCTGTAGTCCAGTCTACATGAGGACGACTCCATATATCCGATGTCGTCAACAAAGCTTTTCCCGCGTCAATAGCTGCCTGAAGACGGTCCCAACTTTCGGATGTCCATGAAGAGGATACCGAATCGGGAAGATTGATCAAATACTGGTTATTAGCGGGTGGCCACCAACCGGTAAAACTTCCCCAGGATTCGCCCTTTGCCCAACGTATAGGATTGGTGAGCATCCAGTCGCTCTTGGCAAAATCGTCGTTATCGGCGGCGGTATGGCCGGTGAGCACGATGGTTCCCCAGTCAAGATTGCCCTCCCGGTCATTAAAACGGTAACTGTTATCATGATGACTCCAATAGGTGCGGCCCGTCCTGGCCTGATCATTACCGGGGGAATCCTGGATCATCACATCAAGGCCAAAGGACATACCGTTTTTCGGATCGCCGCCTTCATAAATCTCAATGGCAAGCCATACCTCGTAACCATTGGTCACTTCATAGGCGCCCCAGTCTTTGAGGCGGTCGGTAAATTCACGGGCTCTAGGATCGGCCAGAGGATCGGCCCACGTATCATCAGGAGCATCACCTTGACCCGCGTCAGGCAGCAGTCTGTTGGCCAATTTTCCTTCGCGGCTTATCTTGAACATCCCGTCATCAAGTTCCCATTTATCAATTTTGTCGTTAAAAAAATCAAGATCAAACTCAACGGCGTCAAAATTATTCCATTGCGCCGCCGTCAAACGTGTTGAGCGTGCGGTACTGGCTGTTAATTGCGCATTGCTAGGCGCAGATGTACCATCCTGCACCGTTACGGCAACATACAGGGTATAACCATTCCATACAGACCGGATTGTACCTTCCGTACTATAACCGGCGGTCGCGTCAGCGGGATTAGTGGGATGCTTGAAATTCTGTACAGCCGAGGATGCCGCTCCGGCCCATACTGCATCGTTCACTTTGCCGTCAGCGGTTATCACCCCTGTCGGACCTTTGTCGTTCTCTGCGACGACAAATTTAGACAACAGGACCTCGTAAGTGTAAGGCGAATACGGCAGCAGATACGTATTCCCAAACTCATCCGATACTGACCGCTGCGGTCCGGGTATTGTTCCTCCATCCGAACCGGAGTCAAGCACATTGTGACACGCCGTTATCAGTACTAAAAGTACCAATACCGGCCAATACAGCAACTGTTTTTTCATAATAACCTCCAATAGTATTTTTCCGCTCCTGTAAAGGGGCGTTAAGGAGTTAAAAACTCCATATAAATTCCAGGGCAATCTGGTGCTTTAAGAGAGAATCAACCCGCGTGTAATTGTCCGCGGCGACCGGCGATGCCGACTGCCGCAGGTCTTTAAACATGGGATCGTCCCCCAGATCGGAATAACCGATAAAGGCAACCTTGTACCATAATTTCAAGGCAAGCCCGCTGCTGAAGTTATACGCAAGATTCGGTTTTACATAGATGTTGTATTTTTCGTTTACAAAGTTCCGGTCTTTGTTGTTAGGCTGGCCGTTATTACTGCTTTCCGGTTCCAGGGATCCGGTTACCAGGTGCCCAAACCCGAAACCGGCTTCCAGGCCGGCGGTAAATTCAGATGTCACCTTGTAGTTTACGAAGGGCTTAAACTGCATCCACGGACTCAGCTCAATGGGATAATCTATGTGGGTTTTAAGATCGTAGCCCCAAAGAATTTCCTGGGCTTTTAAACCAACGGTAAACTTGTTAAAGAAGGTATAAGAAAGCGTTTGCCGTAAATCTCCCTTGCCCCGGGCTTCCCAATTACCCAGGCCCTCAAAGTTACCCTCCGCGGTAAACACCAGTTCCGGCAGCATGGTGAAACCCACGCCGAACATCAACCGCATTTCATCTTCCGCGCCGCTCCATATCCTGTCGGCGGAAGTAATGGTCTGGCCCACTCCTTGAAAGATGTCAACGCCGTCAATATCGCTGTCCAGTTTTAGCTGGGCGCCGGCATAAAACCAGGGATGGGTATAACGGAAACCTATGGCGGTTTCCTTCAATACCCGCGCGGGAGTTATCGTCCTGTATATGGATTTTCCCTGGTCATCCCTTCCGATGTTGGAATTCTCCCCGGAAGGAATCATAAAAAACGCTCCGATGTTTAGGCTTCCCGCCGAGGACTCGTTCAGATGAAAGAATTTAAAAGGCTTAATTTCCGCCCGCAGGCCGTTTCCTCCAATGTCCCAGTCACCGTCTCCAAGAGTACCCCAGACATTATCGGAAAGATCAATAAAGCCGCCGGTAAATTTAAGCCCTTCATTGAACAGGTTAACCCAGCCGTAGGCATAACGGGCAAAAACAGCGCGATCGAGGCCCTCAAAAACATCGTCGGCCCGTAGGCGGATTCTTAACCCGACATTTTTATTGATGTACGAAGCGGTTAATTCCGTTCGTAACGAGGTGTCCTCCGTCTCGTTTAATATGCGGACCCGGCCGTCTTTCCCTATGTAACCGGCGTTGATCTGTGTTCCGGCCGGCGTTTCTTTTATCGCATCGTCGGCGTCATAAAACACCCCGCCGATGACTTTGCCGCCGAATAAAAGCGTTCCCGATCCTATCGTTACTTCCTGAGCGCCGAGGCCGGTATGACCTCCTCCCGCAATAAGGAAGAGCGTTGATAAAACCAACAGTGCTCCTTTCATTTCTTTCTTCATTGCCGCGCTCCTATTTGTTGATCATCCGTACCAGGAGATCGTAGATTTGCTGTCCTCCCTGGGCGGTACCGATTTGGCCGAAAGCCACATTCTGATAAATAAGATACAGGGTGCTGTTTAACTCGGTATCGTTGGGCAAATGGGTGGTTTCCCTGGAAGAGTGAGGCCCCGCGATTTCAAGGTATTTCAGAACCTTCGCGTCGTCGGTATCGACGGCGCCCACCGTGCGGGCAACGGAAGAGGAAGAAGCGCCCCGGTCATTGCCCAGGACCTTTGCCGCGTCCGGGCTGTTCACCAGAAAGTCGATGAATTTAACCGCCTGTTCGGGATTTTTGGAATCCTTATTCACCGTATAGAACTGGCTCGGCTGGGGCCACAGGGCTTTGGACGCCTCGGCGCCGGGAAGCTCAATCAGATCGAGTTCATCGGTGGTGGCGGCCTGATAACCCGCAAGCTGGTTGGTTACGATAAACCCGATAGCCGCTTTGCCGGCGATAAGGGCCGAGGTGTCGGCGTTGTTTTCGGCGTAACCGGCGGCTACATCGGCGGGAGGAACCAGGCCGTTATCCCGGTAATCCTTGAACAGATCCAGGTATTGTTTTGCCGCCTCCGGGGTAACGGCGGTAGCATTGGTTTCTTCAATATAAATTGGAGTGCCGTTATACCGCAGCCAGTACCCGAAGGGGGTGGAGTTGGACGCCAGGGAACCGATGTCCTGCATGGGATACACCCCTGCGGGGAGTTTGGCCTTAAGATCCGACAGATAGGCCCGGAATTCGTCGTAGGTCATGGAGACCTTGGGCAGAGGAGCGCCGGAACGTTCCAGGAGGGACTTATTGTAAACCAGGGCGGGCATGGTAACGCCGGTGGAAACGCCGTAAAGCTGCCCGTTAAACGTACCCGATTCAAGGGCCCCGGCGTCAATTACCGATGTGTTAAGGATACCGCCCGCGTATTGATCCAGGGGCAGCAGAACCCCGCGTTTCACATAATCGTTGATGTTGCCGCCCATCTGGATAATATCCGGGCCGTTTCCGCCGGCAAGCTGGGTATCGACCTTGGGAAAGTGATCCCCGGAACCGCCTGAAACTTCGGGGTTTACAAGGACGCCGGGATTGGCCGCCTGAAAGAGATCGATCGCCTGCTGGCTGATTTTCACCCTGGTTTCGGCGCCCCAGTAGGCCCAGCGGATGGTAACAACGCCGGCCGCGGAAGAACCGCCTGATTGCGCGGCGGTCTTGCCGCTTTGGTTACCGCATCCTGTCAGGACCGCCGCCGTGCCCATTGCCAAGGCGAGCAAAAAGAAAACGATTTTTTTCATTTAAAAAACCTCCTGCGCTTAAACATAAAAACTATCCGTAAAAATCCATTCATAAAAAATCCGCCCGCCAAACTATCCTTTGATGCCGGTAGTGGTTATGCCCTGAACAAAATACTTCTGCAAAGAGAAGAAAAGAATGAAACAGGGAACAATGGAAAGAACCGACATGGCGAACATGGAACCCCACGATGACATGCCGGAAGAATCCAGAAAGAGCCTGAGCCCCATGGGAACCGTGTAGGTGGACGGGGAATTAAGGTATAAAAGCTGGTTGAAAAAATCATCCCAGGTCCACAGGAACGTAAATAGTACCGTGGTAATAAGGGCCGGCACGGTAAGGGGCATGATTATCCGCACATATATGCCGAATTTCCCGCAGCCGTCAATCAACGCGGATTCGTCCAGATCTTTGGGAAGACTCCGGATGAACTGTACCAGCAGAAAAACGAAGAAGGCATCGGTAGCGAAAAGTTTGGGCACTATCAGGGGAAGGTAGGTGTTAATCCAGCCAAAGGAACGGAAGATAACATACCGGGGAATGGTGGTAACATGGGAAGGCAGCATCAGGGTCAGCATCATTACGGCAAACCAGAAATTGCGGAACTTAAAACGGAGCCTGCCGAACGCATAGGCCGTAAGGGAACAGAAAACAGCGTTGGCAATGACGCAGAGGATGCAGAGAATAAAGGAGTTGATAAAAAAGGTGTCAAAGCCCACAATACCGATGCCGGCCCAGCCCTTCGCGTAATTCTGGAGGGTAAAAGCCCTGGGGATAAGGCCGGGATCGCTAAAGATAGTATTGCTTTCTTTAAAGGAGGCGGCGATGAGCCACGCCACCGGATACAGCATACCTATTCCCAGCACAATGATGACGATATTCGCAAATGCCGCGTATAAAGCCCTGCCGGTCCGCCGCTTCATTCGCCGCTCCCGTAACTGACCAGCGAACCGGAAACCCGGAAGGTCGCCGCCGTCAGGACGGCGATGATGATCAGCAGTATCCATGCCATGGCCGCGGCGTACCCCATCTCGGAGAAACCGAAGCCCTTAATGTAAAGGTAGAGGCTGTAAAACATGGTGGAATCCAGAGGCCCGCCGTTCCCGCCGGAAATGATGAAAGCCTGGGTAAAGGACTGAAAGGCGCTGATCATCTGCATTATCAGGTTGAAGAGGATAATGGGCGAGAGGGACGGCAGCGTGATCCAAAAAAACTGCCGTATCTTTCCTGCCCCGTCAACGCCGGCCGCCTCGTAGTATTCCGCGGGTATCTGCTTGAGTCCCGCCAGAAAAATGATCATGGGGGACCCGAACTGCCATACCGCCAGGATGATAAGGGTAGAGAGGGCGTATTTAGGATTGGATATCCACGACGGCGGATTGGCGTTAAAGACCTCCCGCAGGATAAGGTTCAAAAGCCCGTCCCCGGCAAAGATCCGCCGCCAGAGTACCGCGATAGCCACCGAACCGCCCAACAGGGTGGGAATATAGTAGATGGTCCGGTAAAAAGGAATGAGCTTCAGCTTCTGGTTCATCAGTATGGCGACCGCCAGGGCAAACGCCAGCTTGAGGGGGACGGAAACAAACACATACCGGAAAGTAACAAAGAGGGAATTAAGAAACCGTTCGTCCCGGGGAAATTGGGCGTTCCCCCTGAACATGATAAAAAAGTTTCGTACGCCTATCCATTTGGGAGGCTGAAGAATGTTGAAACTGGTAAAGGAAAGGTACAGAGAGTAGATCATGGGGTAGAGGGTCAAGACGAAGAAACCCAGCAGCCATGGAACGAGAAAGGCATAGGAAGAGACATTATTCCGTATTGCTTTATTCAGGGCTTTATTGTTCATCGGATGTTTAGTATACGGTCAAATTTTAAAGCGTACTAATCAATGGTTGTGGTATTTTAACCAGGAATTGCGGTTTTATTGACCAATAATTGCAGCTTCACTTGAAACCCTTTATGCAAAGATTTAACATTCCGTATGCCGCTGTTTCAGGACGGCTCATCTTTCATAGGGCAAAAGCGTACTTTTTCCGTTCCGGTATATCGACGGGCTGGTCCCGGTATACGCCTTAAACAGCCGGTTGAACGTGGTAAGGCTCTGGAAACCGCACGTGTAGGCGATGTCCGTTACCTGCTGGTCCGATTCCACCAGGTATTTTTCCGCCTGCCGGAGGCGTATGCGGGTAAGGTGATCGTGAAAACCCTGGCCGGTCTGTTCCTTTAAAAAACGCGAGAGATGGTATTTACTCAAGCCTATACCCTGGGCGATGTCTTCCAGGCTAAAGTCGGGATTATCGAAATTTTCAAGCATTAAAGAAAATATTCTTTCCAGGTGCTGGGTATTATTCTTTTTATTTACCATCCTCCTTCCCCGGAAAGCGGCTTCCGCGGAAATTTCCCGCAGAAACATGACGGCGAGTTCGTAGAGTTTCGATTTAATGACCAGCCGGTACCCCGGATTTTTCTGCTGGAATTCTTCAAATATGTCCATAATAAGTGCTTCCAAACGGGCGTGGATTTTGCCGTCCTGGGAAGCGGTTACAAGGGAACGCCGGCTGAAAATAGGCCCCTGGAGATTCCGGTCATGAATATCCATCAGAATTTCGTCAAAAATTTCCAGGCCGAATTGTAAAATCCGGGCGCAGGCGTTGGGACTGGGATCGAGGAAACCGTGAATGAGTCCGGTATTAACGATGATTATATCCCCCTGGCTGCCTTCCCACCGGGTCCCGTTGATGTACGCATTAAAACTCCCTTTAAGGATATAGAGAATCTCTACCCGTTCATGCCAATGCAGGGGAAACCAGAAAGGCGCTTTATAACTGTCCCA
>JAIRSL010000119.1 GCA_031255475.1 Treponema sp. | reverse complement strand
TCAAGGCCGCGGACCGCGTGTTCCAGCCGGTTCTGGTAGGCGCCGAGATCAGCTCTCTGCTTGTTGATCCGCTTAAGCGCCTCATCGAGGGTTCCAATGGCACGGTTGGCGCTGTCCGGTTCGGACAGCGAAAGAATAGACTCGTCACCGATGTTGCGGACCCCAAGGCCCTTGGCAGTCATGGTGCCGATAAACACCTGTTCCCGCTGATCCATGTTGGCGCCGATATGAAGCCACATAGAAGCGGTTACCACATTTTCACCGATAGGCCGGCCGAACCTTCCAGTCAGAAGGTTCATTCCGTTGAACTGGGCGTGGGAAGCAATCCGATCAATTTCGTCAATCAAAGCCGAAACTTCGATCTGGATGTACATCCGGTCTTCCGCGGTATAGATACCGTTTGAAGCCTGAACGGCCAGTTCACGCAGGCGCTGAACAATATCTTCGGATTCCTGGAGATAGCCTTCCGTTGTCTGAATGAATGAAATACCATTCTGTGCGTTCTGAGACGCCTGATTCAAACCACGGATCTGGCTTCGCATCTTCTCGGAAACAGCGAGTCCCGAAGCATCATCACCGGCCCGGTTGATGCGCAATCCGCTCGACAGCTTCTCCATATTCTTATCCAGAAATGTCTGGGTGACCTTGAGGGACCTGTCGGCAAACATTGCGCTTAAGTTGTGATTAATAATCATACATTCACTCCTTTGGCATTTTCGGCGCGCCGCTGCCCTGTGCAACGTTTGGCGCCGCGGCATCCATGCCGTGGCAAAAACGCTATGCGTTTCTGTCTTGAAGTTTTCCCTTTGGAAAAACTCCGTTTAAAGTTTGTGCCATTACCCCCAGCCCACCCGTATCCGGAAGGGTGAGGGGGAACTTCCGTTCCAAAACGCTGCCGCTTCGTAACGGTTTCGTTCCTCCCTGAACAAAAACCATGGAGGCCCGACGGGCGCATGATTCCGTCCAGTTTCATTTTAAGTATCGGTTTTTTAAAACCGGCCTTTAGAAAAATTTTCGTCTTTGCGCATATCTTTTTAATCCGGGGACAGGAAATTTTGGACGAGGATTTTTTTTGAAGGGCCGAATTTTATGGCGAAAAAACTTTGTAAGGAGATGTAAGAAATCCGCCGTACAGAATATATACGGCGGAAGAATTTTGGAGGATTTTTCCATGCTTTATACGGATCCGGGACAAGAAGAGCCGCCGTTCTTTTCAACGGGGGCTCCCCTACCCTCCTCCGCCGGGAACGGGCGGCGGCGGTATTTACACTTACGGTTTTCTGTAACTCTTCCAAACTATACTTGACGCCAGATCGATATAGGGTTTGCCGTTTATCGACTTGATAAGGGAAAGCCAGTAATCCGCTTCATTTTGAGAGGTATACGGACCGACCCGGACCCTGTACCATGTTTCACCCTTCACATCCCCGTTTTCGATGATGGCGGTAAGCCCCTTGGAAGCCAGAATTTCCCTGGCTTTATCGGCCTGGGTTCTTGTGGAAAAGGATGCCGTCTGTACCCAGTAGGCGTCATACACCTTGCTTTGCTGTGGGGCAGACCGGGTGGCCGGCGCCGTTGTTGTCCGGACCGGAGCGGCAGCAGGTTTGGCAACGGGCTTATTGTTGGCGGCGACGGTATTTCCGCCCGTCCGGTTCCCGGTTTCCGTCCGGGCCGCCGGGGGAGGAGAAGGCTGGGACACGGGAACCGTCTCATTTGGAACCGCCACCGTCTGAGGCCTCGGTACGTTGATGACCACCCTGGTATTGCCATCCCCTTCTTTCCGCTCTATCACAACCGGCTGGGTACCGTCATTGTTGATGTAAAACCTGTTCTCCTGTATCGCCGAGGACGAACTTGGCGGGATTTGCAAGGTCTGGTAGTCGCCGGAATTCCTCACCATGTCCGCGGGATCTGCCGTGGCCGGCTGTACCTGAATGGGGGACTGTTCCGTCTCGAGTACGGAACCGTCCGACGCCGGAACCGGAGACCCGGCGATTCCGGGAGGAACGGCGCCGTTCGGGACAACCGCCGGATTTTGGATTCCAGCCCCACCCGGAGGAACGGGCCTTTCCGGCATAGCCGCCGCCGTCACGGCGGGCGCCGGGTTCCGGGGCGAAAACACCATGATGGAAGCCCCTATCACGATTACAAGAAACACGCCTACCGAAATGGTTACCAGCAGTAATTTTTTTTTCTCCATAGTTTACATCCCCAAATCCCTACTCGGAAAGAATCCCTAACCGGGTGATGACCGACGCTACCCGCTTTTCCAGGCCGGACCGCCAAAGGCGGGCGCAGGCAAGGGTACAGCCCCGGTTATATACAGTATAAATATCGGATTTCCGCGCAAAATATTGAGCGGTGAATTCACGCTGGCTTGCGAACCGTTTAATGAGATCCGCCCAGGGCAGGCGGTCCCGTTTCCGGGCCCTCAGGAGACGGGTCAGGACCGGCGCCTTTACCAGGATGACGGCGTCCAGCCGGTCCATAGCGGCGGACTTGTGGAGCAGGGCGGCGTTTATCACGCAGGGACGCCCCTTTTGGTCCGCTATCCACTCCATGGTGAGCCGGTTTGCCACGGGATGGACTATTTCCTGTAAGGCGGCAAGTTCCCCCGCATTCCCGAAAACCAGCGCGCCCAATCGCCGGCGGTCAACCTCCCCGCCCGGCCCCAGAACGGCGCGGCCGAACCGGGCGACAACGGCATCCCGCTCAATTTCAAGGGCTTTGTGTCCCAGTTTGTCCACATCCAGGACCGGGATGCCCCGTTCTTCAAACAACCGGGCCACATGGTTCTTCCCGGCGCAATAGGTTCCGGTCAAACCGATTATAGTAGAACGAATTTCGTCATTTTTTTCCATTTTTAGTCATACTACTCTTGACTTAAAGATAGCGTCAACATTTACAATTCAGACCCTGTACTAATTTTTCACGATTACGCATCTATGTGAATAATGCATATATCGTTGTACGGCAAAGACGGCCGTTCTTCTTTAATATGCGGTTACAATATGCGGCTGCGGTTGAAAAATTAGTTGATGAATTTTTCGAATACGGAGGAAATTATGTCGTCCAAGGTTTATTTTTCCAACATGGCCTATTCCGCCTACGAAGCGGACCAGACCCTGCCGCGCAAAATGGGACGCCAGCTTGAAATCAGCGGTTTGGGGGACAAGATAAAAGGCAAGAACATAGCCATCAAGATCCACGTGGGTTCGGAAATCGGGTATTCCACCATTCCGCCCGTCTTTATGCGCATCCTTGCCGCCTTTGTGAAGGAACACGGAGGAAACTGTTTTTTCGTGGACCATTACGTCGCGTCGCGCCATCCCGAACACCGGGGTTATAC
>JAIRSL010000006.1 GCA_031255475.1 Treponema sp. | reverse complement strand
ACCCCGGCCCCCCCCGCGCCCCCGCCGGCGCGGCCCCCCCCCCCCCCCCCAACGTTGGAACTACAGAAGAAGGAAGAACAATTTGAAGAAGAAGCGGCTTTAGGCGCTCTAAAAGCGGGCAATGCGGCGTCCCTCACAGCTCCCTCCTTCTTATGTTTTCCGCCCCTGAAAATGACGTTAGTATAGGATACCACGCTTACCGGCGCTCTGTCTACGCTTATTGTAGAGCGATTAAACGCGGCGGGGGAACCGGAGGTTCAGGACCGAAGGTCCAGGCGTTCCGCATGGATTTCCGGAGAAGTACACGACAACAAAGTCCGCAGATTACACGGATTACACAGATTTTTCGTATCAAAAGTATTCATAATCTGTGACAATCCGCGTAATCTGCGGACCGTATTTCTACCGTTCAACCTTTACAAGATAACAGGACCCGTCTTTCCCGGTTATCTCCACACCAGCCAGATAAAGAGCGCCGATGCCGCGATGGTGATCGCCGTAAAGGGGACGCCTATCTTGAGCCACTGCCAGAAACTGAGGCTTACCCCCTGTTTTTTGAGCAGCCCCACGGCCACCACGTTGGCGGAAGCCCCGAAGGGGGTCAGGTTGCCGCCCATGCAGGAACCGATGAGGAGGCCGAACATATACAGTTCCGGCCTGAGCGCCAGGTCCCCGGCAAGCCGGGCCGCCACGGGCAGCATGATGATGATGTAGGGCACGTTGTCAACAAAGCCGGAAATGACCGTGGAAACCCCCAGGATAAGGACAAAGCCCAAAAACACATTGCCGCCTATGACCCGGTTAAGGAAGGCGGCGAAATCTTCCAAAAGACCCGCGGAAGAAACCGCGCCCACCACCACGAAGATGCCGGTAAGGAACAGGGCCGTATCCCAGTCAAGGTTTTTTACGAGTTTTCCGGTGCTTTTTATTCCCTCTCCCCGGATGCAGCAGTACCAGAAGAGGCCGGCAAGCCCCAGGGCCATCACCAGGAATCCGGAAGCATAGGTGAGGCCGCCGAACACAAAGGAAGCGGCGGCAAGGCCGGCTATCATGAGAAGCAGCAGGATCGAGGGAACCGGGGTCAGGGCTTTTTCTTTTTCGATATACACCCGTTCCTTTCCCAGCTTCCTGAAGTACCAGTAAAAAAACACCGATCCCGCGATCATGCCGATCTGGACCGCGAAAAACACCGAAGGTTTCCCCTGGAAAATGAAGAAGTCGTTGAAACCGTACCCGGCGTAATCGGCAAAAATCATGGAAGGAGGATCCCCCACCAGCGTGGCCGTCCCCTGAAGGTTCGCCATGACCGCGAGACCCGCCATAAAGTAAGCCGGGTTGACGGCGAGTTTCTTGCAGAGCGCCAGGGCAATGGGGGCCATCACGAGAACGGTGGCCACGTTTTCCACGAAGGCCGAAATAAAACCGGTCATCATCAGAATCGCCACCATTGCGGTCCCCACATTGGGGGAAGCGCAGACGATGGAATCGGCTATAAGGGCCGGCACCCTGGAATAAATGAAAAGTTCGGCGATGATAAGGCTTCCAAGAAAAATAAGCAGAACATTCCAGTTAATCAGCTCCGTGATAACCGTCCGGGGGCTTACAACCCCGAGTATCATCATCGCGAGGCCGGCGCCCAGGGCGATAAACGATTTCTTCTCCTGAAAAATAACGGCGAAAACGTACATCAGTACCGCGATTCCAAGGACCAGCCATTTTATTTCAAACATTCCGGGCGCCCCTGCTTACTGTTTTTCTTCGTTCTTCCGGTATTCGCTCACCGCCGCGCCAATGGCGGCGGTAACCTGGGGGGACGGTCCGGTCCGGGGAGCCTGGGAAACCGCCGGGGGCTGCTGTATATCCTTGTCCAGGCCCAGTTTGTGAATCGCCTTGCCCGCCAGGTTTACGCAGACAATCATAATCCATAAAAAAATGAATACCACCGCCATTCCAAGAACCGTAAGAATCGCGCTTTGTTCAAGCATTTCTAAAATATTCATAGGATAAACCTCCGCATACAAAATTATTTGGGAAACCGGGACCTTTCCCAAAACCGAAATTTTTGGGAGGCCTTACCGGTAAAAAAGAGTTTTCAACAAAGCAGTTTTTATGCGGAACGGGGCGGCGCTCTGCCGCCGAGAAGGAGGGAAATAACCAGAACGTGAAAAAATTCCAGAGGGAAGTAATGATGAAGGCAATACTCCCGGAACGTTATTTTGCTGAACGCCCCGGAGAGCAGGACAAGAAGAATGAGAAAAAGAAACTGTTTCCAGAACCTGTTAAGCCGGGACCGGTCCTGGGCCGGGGCCCGTCCGAAAATCAGAAAACTTTCTGAGATAAAAGGCGTATCCCCGCCGGATTCCGATGGTTCCCCGCCGGAAACGGGGAGGGTGAGGGAACCGGTTTCTTTTACGTTCCGGACGAATTCCCCGGGGATGATGAACAATATACAGGGAAACAGGGCAAAAAGAAGGAGAAAAAATACATTACGCGGACTTTTCAGCCTGGCCATCAAAGAAATTGTATAACACGGGGATGATTAAATCAATGCAACATATTGCCGCATCAGCAATTTAACATTTCATATCCGGGTAACCCGGTAATACTTCTCTATCCGATGGAGGGACCGGAAAGTCCTCCGTTCGCCAGGTTCAAAACGCCCTGCGGCCTGGGCCGCAGGGCCTGTAAATATGCGTGTTTCCCTGGAAATCTATTCGGTACGCTTTGAAAAGGCTCACTGCGGGCTTTCCGGTCCCTCCACCGCGTCAATCCGTTAATTGTTTGCTACCTAAAGAAGAGAAGGGCGGACCGGCCGAGAGGAAACTTTTCGGAAATATGCCGCGCAGGATTGTAATGTTAAATTGCTGCGCCGGCCGGTAACGGCTTTACCATTCACGGGGGGTAAAGCCCTTCGGAATGTTCAGCTTCATCGTGTCCCCCGACTGCTCTATCACGTACAGTCCCGCCTCTATTGCCGCATCCATCGTTTCTTTCAGAAACACCGCTCCCGCTATCGCCCCCTGAATCTTCCGCCGGTCGTTCCGTTTATCCTTGTGTTCCCTCAACAGTTCCAGCCGCCGTACATGATGTTCCACATCCTTCTCCCTAGGCCGGGTTTTTACCTCCACCGCTATCGAATAGTTCCCGTTTTCCAGTAAGAGGTCTATTTCCGTCAGGATGCCTCCGGAGCCGTCCGTGATTTTTACCCGCTCCGCGATGGTGTCATCAAATTGATAGCCCAGCTCGTTGAACCGCCTGATGATCCCCGGAGCGACCAGATGCTCCGCCAGTTCGCCGAAGCGGTTGTGAAGATCGCCCATCTGCCGGCCGACTCTTTTAACCACCCGTTCCGTTTCCCTATGGGCGCGTTCCCATTCTTTCCAGCGTTCAGCCGCTTCTTCCTGGGACTTCGTAAAGGCAGCCCAGAACTCTTCTATCGTAGGGACGTTTTTCATCACTTCCGCCGGTAAAGCCATACCATACTCCTCAATGCTAAATATACCACCTGTCCGCCGCTCCTGTCAGCAAAACCAGGGGGTTCCCTTTCACCGTGAACGCCGAAATTGCGGGCCGCCGGGAGATCACGACCCGGAATTGAAAATATCATAGGGGTCTTCCCCCATACGGCGGTGCTGAACCGCTTCCAGGATATGGGCGGTTGTCACGGTATCCTTCCCTTCCAGGTCGGCAATGGTGCGTCCCACCCGAAGTATACCGTGAAACGCCCGGCCCGAAAGGTTCAGTTTTTCCAGGGCCGTATGGAAAGCGTTTTGGGCTTCCGTAGTCAGGACACAGTATTTTTCCGTCATCCCCGCCGTCATCCGGGCGTTGCGGCGTATACCCGTTCCCCTGAACCGTTCCCGCTGGATTGCCACCGCCCGTCCGACCCGAAGCGCTACGGCTTCGCTGGATTCCTCCCGCCCTCCGGCCAATTCCTCCGGGCCGGGGGGCATGACCACAACCCTCAGTTCCACCCGGTCCAGCAGGGCTCCGGAAAATTTCCGCCAGTACCGGTGTATTTCCTCGGGAGTACAGAAACAGCCTGAAGGAGCGGACGTCATCCCCGCCCGCATCCTTCCCGGTTCCCCTATACGGGGCCGAACGCCCAGTCTACCGCAGGGACAGGCGTTGGCGGCCAGGACCAGTTGGAAATCCGCCGGCAGGGGAACCGGCCCTTCCGCCCGGGAAATGGTTATCACCCGGTCTTCCAGGGGTTCCCGCAGGGCCTGGAGCACGTTGGCCCTGAATTCCGGGGCCTCGTCCAGGAACAGGACCCCGAAACCGGCCAGGCTTATCTCTCCGGGACGCACGGTTTTACCGCCCCCCAGGATGCCTTCAGGGGTAGCGGAATGATGGGGAGAACGGAAGGGCGGCCGGGTGATGAGGCCCCCTTCCAGTTGGCCGGCAAGACTGTGCAGGCGGGTCACCTCCACGGCTTCCCAGGCTTCCAGGGGCGCCATGATCGAAGGCATACGCCGGGCGAGCATGGTCTTCCCCCCGCCGGGCGGACCGAAGGCCAGCAGGTTGTGCCCCCCC
The DNA here is from genome assembly GCA_031255475.1 of Treponema sp. GTDB lineage: Bacteria > Spirochaetota > Spirochaetia > Treponematales > Breznakiellaceae > JAIRLK01. Next base: position 1,485 of record JAIRSL010000006.1, on the reverse strand, counting down.
GCGGCGGCTATTTCCAGAGCCCGCTTGTACCGGCCCTGCCCTTTCACCTCGGCAAAGTCGCCGTACAGAACGGCGGGAAGAACCGGGGCCGGCGGCTGTTCAGGGGATGAAATGCCAGGAGGGAACGAACCGGTTTCGGAGAGGACCTTGAAGGCGCGGACCGCTTCGTCCAGGGTGGCGGCGGCGGCATAGCGGCCCTCCGGGAGGATGGCCGCTTCCCGGGCGTTTTCCGCCGGGACGATGAAGTCCCGTATCCCCGCCCTGATGGCGGCGGCAGCCGCCGCAAGCGCCCCGCGGACCGGCCTGAGCCTGCCGGAAAGTTCCAGTTCCCCAAGGATCATCACGTTCACCGGCGGAGGGGGAGTTTCCGGCCCGGCCGTGCCGCCTTCTTTCGGCGCGGGAATACACCCGGCGGCGGCCATAACCGCCATGGCAATGGGAAGATCCAGGGAAGCCCCGTCCTTCCGTACCCCGGCGGGAGCCAGGTTAATGAGGACCCGGTCCTGGGGAAAGGTATATCCCGAATTCCTGAAAGCCGCCCGCACCCGTTCCCTGGCTTCCCGTACCGCCCCTTCCGCAAGCCCGGTAATGTCTACTCCCGGAATTCCCCGGCGTATATCCGCTTCAACCCGGATAATGATTCCGTCTGCGCCATACGGCGCGTAAGCCATTACATGCATACGTTACCTCACGCTATATATGGCGCGATGGTGTACGCCGCTTTAATTGAAAAGCGAAAAAAACAAAATAACGGCGGATCACGGTGAACGAGGCGGAAGCCAAAGACCCCCGGCAAAACGGCGCTTAAATGAGTTTGTGCTGTTTGGCCGCCTGACCCAGCGCTTTATTCCAGTAGTTGAGGGACAAAAACGCACGTTTGGTCTCCAGATCATCGATGCGGCTGGCCCGGCTTTGAAGGCGCTTAAAGGCCAGGCTGACGGCGGTATTCATGTCCACTTCCACCGCGCCGGTTTCCTGGAGGACGCAATAATACGCATAATAGTAAAACGCGTCGTTGGGATCCGCCTGTGGCATACCCTCTTCCCGCAGGATGCGGCGGAGGCACTCTTGAGCTTCGCTCTTAACTTCGCTTCCGGCTTCGGGCCTCCCCCGTTCCTTTACGGAACCGCCGGGCGGGTTCATACGGCAGAGAGCCAGGGCGCGGTAGGTGGAAAGGATGCGGGAAAAGAAGTTCCGCAGCGAAAAGATGAGGAGTTCGCATTGGGAAAAGCCGCTCCGCCAGTCGGGTTGTTCGACAAAGAGGAAATTTCCCTCAGGCAGCGCCGTAATCAGGGCGTCCGCAAGGGTCACGGTTTCCCCGTAATTACCTGCCAGGTAGGCGGCCTCCACCGCAAAGAGCCGGGCGTCGAAACTCATGGCATGGGGGATCCGGGGATTGGGACGGTTTAAGAACACCTCGGTTCTGAATATCCAGGCGGAACAGATCTGTGCCCTGTTTGAGGAAGGCGGGCACCGGCTCTCCAG
>JAIRSL010000022.1 GCA_031255475.1 Treponema sp. | reverse complement strand
CGGCAAGGGGTTTGCCGATGAGGACTTCTGGGTTGTCCAGGGCTACGCCGAGGTTGTGTACGAGGAAATCTCCGATGAACTCAAGGCGAATACCATCTTCTTTATTCCTCCGGAAGGCGGTCCCGCGTATATCGACAGCATGTGTATCCTCAAAGGCGCGCGGAATACGGACCTGGCCTATCAATTCATCGACTTTATTCACCGCCCCGATATTTACGCCGAGTTTACCGACTACTTCGGGTTCCCCGCCACCGCCAACATTCCCGCCCGCGATCTTAAAACCGTTACCCCCTATTACACGGCGGAGGAACTTATCAACGTGGAACTCAAGGACGATGTGGGCGAAAACCTCCAACTCTATGACGACGCGTGGCTGGCGATCCGCGTAGGGGGCTGAAGCGCGCGTACCGGCACGGGATTGTGAAATGCCGTTGTATTTCTCCCCTGTTTGTAGTACCATGATTAGAATATGGGGAAAATGAGGGAACAAATCGTGATGCCGGCTGTTTTGGTTCGTGATGGCAGATTTGCGCCGGAAAAAACACCGGGACGTTGTTATTTTTCGCTTTTTATGATCTGTATAAGCCGCTTGGGGCGGCTTTTTTAGTGCGCCCGGTATGGACGCGGCGGCGTGAAAGGGAGGCTGCATGTTAAAGGGACGGCATTTGGTAGAGCCGGGAGATTTCAGCGTGGAAGAGATGGAATATCTGTTCGATCTGGCTGAACGTATTGAAGGGGACGAAACTTACCTTCGGGAGAGCTGCCGGAGCAAGGTCCTGGCGGCCCTGTTCTTTGAACCCAGCACCAGGACCCGCCTGAGCTTTGAAGCGGCCATGCTGCGTCTGGGCGGAAGCTGCCTGGGCTTTGCCGAGCCGGGATCGAGTTCCGCCGCAAAAGGAGAAAGCCTGGCGGATACAATACGTATGGCAGCTTGTTACGCCGACGCGGTGGTCATGCGGAACCCCAAGGAAGGGGCCGCGCTGCTGGCTTCCCGGTATTCGGACGTACCGGTGATCAACGCCGGCGATGGCGGCCACCATCACCCGACCCAGACACTGACGGACCTCCTGACCATCAGGCAGCTCAAGAAAGCCGCGGGCGTCAATACGGCCGGGAACTCGCCGTTCTCCGGCCTTACCGTGGGATGCTGCGGGGATCTCAAATTCGGCAGAACCGTTCACTCTCTTATCAAAGCCCTTTCCCGTTATCAGGACGTTCGATTCATCCTCATCTCTCCCGAGGAACTCAAGGTCCCCGAATACATCACGGGCGGTATCCTGAAAAAAAAAGGCATAGCTTTCCAGGAAACCAACCGGCTTGAAAAAGTCATAGGCGATCTGGATGTGCTTTATATGACGCGGGTACAGCGGGAACGGTTCTTCAACGAAGAAGATTACATACGCCTTAAAGACAGCTACATCCTGACGGCAGAAAAAATGCATCTTGCCCGGAAGGACATGATAGTCCTCCATCCTCTTCCCCGGGTAAACGAGATCGCCGTGGAAGTGGACGCGGATCCCAGGGCGAGTTACTTTAAACAGGCAAAGTACGGTATGTATGTGCGTATGGCCTTACTGGCGTCAATCCTGGGAACGGTGTGAGGTTTAACCATGCTGAATATAGCGAAAATTAAGAACGGTATTGTAATCGATCATATCAAAGCGGGACAAGGCATCAGGATATTCAACTGGCTGGGCCTGGAAAAAGCCCGTTATACGGTAGCTTTTGTGGTAAACGCCACATCGGAACACATGGGCCGCAAAGACATCATCAAAATCGACAACGCCATTACTATCAATTTCGATATTCTCGGCCTCATCGATCCCAATATTACGGTGAATGTCATTGAAGATGAAAAAATCACTAAAAAGATAAAACTTAAACTTCCTGAACGGGTAGAAAACGTGTTGATATGCAAAAATCCCCGGTGCATCACTTCTACCGAGGCGTACATTCCGCATATCTTCCATCTGGAAAACCCGGAACTGCGGACTTACCGCTGCGAATACTGCGATGAGATCCGTTCCGCCGGGGAGTTTTAGTTCCCTACAGCATTTGTCTTGCGCATAGCGCCGGTTCCGGAAATGCCGCTTGTTGTGTTGACGATAGGCGCGGCTTCTCCGCAGCGGGCGCAGTAATACGCCTGTCCGCCCTCCGTTTCCTTTACCGCAAGCCCTTCGGTGTTGATCCGGCTGCCCCGTCGCCGGACCAGCGTCATGCCGCAGGCGGGACAGGCGGTATCGTACAGTTCCGGCGCGTCTGTCCATCCGGCTATGTTGCCGGCGTACACGTAGGAAAGGGTTTCCCTGGCGCGGCGGGCGGCGCCGATAAGGAAGGCGCTGTCTGTGGGCGGGACATCCCACCGGTAGTCCGGGTGGCAGGCGGAAAGATGCCAGGGGATGCCGGGGGAAAGGCCGGCGATGAAGGCGGCGCACTTTTCAAGTTCTTCGGCGCCATCGTTAAGGCCCGGTACGAGGAGAGTGGTAATTTCCAGGTGAACCCCGGCGGCGCGGGCCGCTTTGATAAAGGAGAGAACCGCGGAAAGGTCTCCGCCAAGGACACGGGAATAAGTCTCTTCCGAAAAGGCTTTAAGGTCTATGTTGGCCGCGTCGGTCAGGGCAAGGAGGTCCGCCGCCGGTTCCCCGTTCACGCAGCCATTACTCACCAGGACGTTGGCTATCCCCGCCTCCCGGGCCAGCTTCATGCAGTCCAGAAGGAATTCGGCGTGCACCAGAGGTTCCGAGTAGGTGTAGGCGATTTGGCGGAACCCCCCGTTCCGGGCGGCGTCTATCACTTCGGCGGGAGAAAACCGCCTGCCGCCTGATGCGGCGGCCGTTCCCTGTGAAATTCGCCAGTTCTGGCAGAAAGGGCAACGCAGATTACACCCCGCAAAACCCAGGGACAGGATAGACGAACCGGGCCTGAAATGATAAAGGGGCTTTTTTTCTATAGGGTCCGCCGCCATTGCGGTAATGAGGCCGTAAAAGGGAATGGCCCCCCTGCCGTCCCGGTTCTGCCTGACCCCGCACCGCCCAGAACCGCCCGGCGGGATGCGGCACCGGTGAGGACAAAGCCCGCAGTCCGCCGCCGGGGCGGAACCGCTTTCCGTTCCCGCGGGGCTGAAATACCGGGGCGGGCCCCTGTCCGCCGCCATTATTCCGTCAAAAAGTGAATCCGCTGTTCCGTGCCGGTCCCGGCGGCTTTATTCACCAGCCGGATAGGGTCCTGCACTTCAAAAGGCTCCATGATGACTCCCCGTGCGCCCCGGCGTATCCAGAGCTTAATCAGCGGCACGCCTTCCCCCGCTTCGGTAACCGCGGAATGGACCTCCTCGGCATAGACTACATCGTCCAGCTTAAACTCCATCACCGTAGGATT
>JAIRSL010000228.1 GCA_031255475.1 Treponema sp. | reverse complement strand
ATACCGATGCCTACGGCGATGACGATCGTAAAAACCGCCAGAATACGGATAACGATACCGGTTATGAGGGAATCTCCCCCGCGAATACCCATAATACCAGCCTAAAAATTTGTGTTTCCCCTGTCAAGGGAGAACCGGGGCTGCTTCAAAACTTCAGCCTTTAAAACAAACCCGCCGTCTTTCCACGGAACAAACACGTAGGAATTTTTAACCGCAAGCCGTCTTTTGGACAACGCCGCACAGAAAACACAGACTTTTTAAGCGAAATTCCTTGAATTTTGTCCGCGATGTCCGTATCCGTTCGTGGTTTTTCCTCTTTTCTTTCTATGCGTTTGCCCCGGCCTTTCCAGAGGCCGAATATTCGACAGCCCCGCGATATAAAAAAGGCCGGTGGAAACCACCGGCCATGCCCTTGAGGCATATCGGAGATATAGTGATTTGGGAGGGGAACTATAGATCCGACATTTATATTATCGCATATATTTCCGAAAATCTGAAATAAATTCGTTCATTTTTTGAAAAAAATATGATTTTGGGCCGTTTTACGCCGCTAAATTCCGAAAAAGGCTCAAACCTATTCTTCGTTCACCGAAACGTCAACTTCCATGGAGACCTTATAGGTTTTTCCCTTTTGAACCTGGAGGGTTTTGAAAATTCCATAGTCGCCGATACGGAACTGGACTTCGTGAGTCCCCGGCTCCACAAGGTGCGGGGCCGTCTTGTTGAGTACCGGCTCATTATTCAGGAAGATCCGCGCGTTTTCCGGGGCTTCAAAGTAGATAACCGGGGCCGGATCCTTCAATTCTATGCTCAGTTCCAGCACTTTGGCCCGTTCGATGATAAAACGGCGGTTTTCGTTCCGGTAATCGTCCGAAAGAATCACCAGATGATGTTCCCCTTCCCTGAGGAAGCGGCCCTCGCCCGGATTTTCTATCACCACATCGTCAATAAGCACCGTAAAAGGCTTGCCGGGAAGCTGTTCGGGCCGCCGGAAACTGAGCGTTACAATCCCTTCGTCGCCGAGGATCGGTTTGGCGGAAAGCTGAAATTTCATCGTTTCCAGTTCTTCATTCAGACCCTTGCTCACCGGCATGAGCCGTACCAGGAGGGGGAAAGAAGTCGCGGGAATCATCCCGACCGGCACGGAAACATAGGGCGAATTCCGCAAATCGTGGTTTCTGCGCAGGGGAATCTGGTAAACCGACTGGATCTTGGGGGGCAGGGGTTCAAAAACGATGCGCTTCGCGTCCAGATCCGCCACGCCGGCAGCGGGAACATGATCCAGGTTGCTGTATATGGCAATGGCAAGACTCCCCTGATAGGGAGGCCAGGCCGAAGGGGCGATGAGTTCCAACTCCACTCCCTTGAAAAACCGGATATCCTCCCCCAGGGAGATCAATGCCGAAGAGTTATAGGCGAAGGGAAGAGAGTTTTTTGCGGTATTTTCAAGCGAAATCAGTAAATTCCCCTCGATGATGACCCGGAGCGGCTCCGCGTTCACCCTGAGAGAAAACATGAAAAACAATGCCGTTATAAGAGCATAACAACGCTTCAATAAATGCCTCGTGTTGATCCGGCCGGTTTACGGGGAGGAACGGAATAAAAGCCTTCCGGGATCTTCCGCCCGGCCGTTCCGCCGTAATTCAAAATGAAGATGGGGCCCTGTAGATTGTCCTGTTGATCCCACCCTGCCAATAAGAGTACCGGATCGAAGCTCGCTTCGCAAGGAGGTTTCGATTTTAGAGAGATGGCCGTAGAGGCTGGCCCAGGTATCCCCGTGTTTTACGATGATGAAGCTGCCGTATACCGGATCTTCCCCGGTCTCGGTTACGATCCCGGCGGCGCAGGCATAGACCGGAGAGCCTTCCGGCGCGGCCAGATCAAGCCCCTGATGTAAACGCAGCTTCCCCGTTACAGGATTCCGCCTGATCCCGTAGGGGCTTGAGATCCGGTAGTCCCTCAGAGGAAAACGGAAGCCGGAATTGAGAAAGAAGATCCGTTCGGTTTGGCTAAAATCGTCCCCCGGATAGAAGATAAAGGCCCGGCTTCGATCCCCCTCCCTGATCCAGAGCCTTTCCCCGGGGACATCGCCTTCCCGCGCCGAGACAAGGAGCCGTTCAAGGTCTGTTTCAGGTTCTTCCGGCACAAAAATACCGGGTAAAGAGGGGAGCAGGAGGGGCTCCGGCCCGAAGGAAGAGGGGTGGTTTACGCGGTTAAGACTTGCCAGGCTTGAATAGGGGACATTACAGCGGCCCGCAAGGGAGAAAATATCATCCTCCCCGGAGGGCAGGTAGCGGTAAATCGTAAGAAAACCGGCAAGGGATTCTTCTTCCGGGATCCGTCCCCGGTTAAAAAGCCGGCGGCGGTTCTCTTCCACCTCCTGAATATACTGTCTGAAACCCTCGTCAAACTGATTCAGACGTTTTATAAGGAGGTACGCTTCTTCGGGAAATGCTCCGGAAACCAGGACGAGCAAAAAAAAGGCAAGGGCTGCCCCCCGCCTCTTCTTTGTCAAACACATCCCCCCGACTCTGGCAGGAACTCAGACCTGGGATATGGCTTCGGTAGGACAGGCCGAAGCGCAGGCTCCGCAGTCCTGACACTTATCGGCCTCAATGAAACGTTTCCCGTCTTTTTCGGAAATCGCTTCCACCGGACACTCGCTGTCGCAGGAGCCGCAATTAACACATTCGTCACTTACTTTGTATGCCATGATCTACCTCTCTGGATAATAAGATGAAACTGTCCCAACATCCGGCAGAAGCGCGGCTTTGGAACACATTCGGATACTCTGAAGATACACAGAAAAAGCGAAAAATTCAAGACCCTTCTACACTTCGTATTGGATACTGTCCGTATGTCCGGGCGGTATTGATCATCGCAAACAGGTTTTCTTCCGGTGTGTCTCGCCCGCATTGGTCGCCTGTAGACAGGATGAAACGGCCGTCTTTTCCCGCATCGTCGATTGCTTTACGGGAAGCCTCTTCTACATCTCGGATAGTCCCGAAGAGCATCACATTTGTCGTATGCAGGTTGCCTTTCAGGATAAGTTTTTTGCCGTACAGACGCTTAATTTCTGCCAGGTTGCAATTTCCCATCGGCGGGATTTCCAGCGGGTCTATGATTGTTAAATCGGTCTCTTCCGCCATGATTTTTACCAGATCGGCCTCCGGCCCGCAGGAGTGTACATGAGTTGGAATACCGTACTTTTTACAGAGCGCCGTGATTTTCTGTACAATAGGGAGTCCGAGATCCCGAAATATCTGCGGGGACTGGAATACCAGGGTACCGGAGCCGCCTGTGCAGATAAAGTCCGGCTTATTTTCCAGCGACATCAGCTTATGCAGCCGGCGTTCATAATAATCCAGCAGCCGGTCCCGCTCAGCATGGAATTTGCCGGGATCGTCGTAGTAGTCCAGGATATCCTGTTCACTATGCAACAGGATCGATATGCCGCAGGTTACGCCCACCAAGCCGTGATCGCCCATCTCCTCCTTTGCCCACCGCAGGAGCGCTTCTCCCTGCGGATGTTCGACACGATCGGATATAGGTTCCCATCTATCCGGTACAAGGGGCAGGCCGATTTTATGCGGATGCAGCTTCATGGTAGGAGGATTCGCCGGATAATAGGCGTTGACATGGTCTGCCCAAACCTTCTGCCCTTTTTGAATTTTATATTTCTGTGTGACAATTTTGCTCTCATCCCGGTTTACAATGACCTCGATCGACTCATGATCAATATCACCCAGTTCTTCGAAATTGACCTGCACATAACCATCCATTAAAGAATCGAAGCCAAAATATTTAACGCTGTCAATGTATGCTTTCCAGATCGGAATTTTTTCGTAAAGGTAAATGTCCCAAAACGGCATTCCGGTCTGTTTGGCGGGGATCATGTTCGAAATATCCGGGGCGACCGGCACGCAGTCGGGAATCTCTCCCGCGATTACCTTCAATA
>JAIRSL010000147.1 GCA_031255475.1 Treponema sp. | reverse complement strand
ATATTCGGGTTTAACACGAATACAGAAATACCCCTGATGGATATTTGGAAAGCATGAAAAATTTAGACACTTTTACCGCCTCCGTACTTCTGCCGATTCTGCCGGTATTGTGCCTTTTCTTTTCCTGTCAAAATCTGAACCGCTCCACACGGCAGATCCCCCTTCCCGATAAATTTGTCGTCTTTACCTTTGACGACGGCCCCAATTCCCAGGGAGATACTACCGCACGGCTGTTGGATGTCCTGAAGAAATACCAAATTCAGGCCATGTTCGCCCTGCTGGGAGAAAACGCGGAGCACAGTCCGGAACTGGTCAGGCGTATCCAGGACGAAGGCCACTACATTATCAACCACGGATATTACGATTCCTGGGCGGTGACCATGGATCGAGAATTTTTCCTTCTCAATCTCGAAATGGGAGAACAGGCCATCAGCGCCGCCCTGAGAGGGCCGCTAACCCCCCGGCTTTATCGGCCCCAGGGCGGGTTTTACAAACGGTGCCACCGGGAAATTTGGCAGTCTCAAGGGTACAAGCTGATACCCAGTACCGCCCGGCCCTATGACGCGGTAAAAAATGAAGGCAATATGAACCAGATAGCGCGTTCCATCATGTATAAGATCAAAAAACAGGACGGCGGCATCATCATGCTCCATGACGGGCGGGATTCCCATAACAAGATAGAAACGGCCCTGAAGAAAAATCCCAACGGACAGTACAACCGGTCCTGGATTCCCGAGGTGGTAGAAATCCTGATCCTTATGCTGCGGGATAAGGGCTATGCCCTTTCCGGGTTTGACGTGCTTGAAGCGGCAAATTCCGGTTTAGAATAGGGAAACGCGCGTATATACGGGCTCCGCACACGCGGGCGGCAAGGCGCTTTGAACCCGGTGAACATGGATGGGACCGCGATTCCCGGAGTTTCCGGTTCTCCCGGCGGCTTGAGGGCGGCAACGTATCATCCGAGGGCAAAGGTGAAACCGCCGCATGAATAAAATTTTTACTTGACATGATGCAAGATGATGGTCGATTATGGGATTATCCCCTTACGGAGGAATGAGCGGTATAATCGTATATTTTTCGGGTAAAACCGTCCGCCCCGGATACATCTGAGCCTGCTGTAAAATTAATTGACGATGCGCTGACGCACGGGGTTTTAGGAACGCTCACCTGATAGAGGATATTACCGCCGGAGGGACTTTGTGGCGAAGAATAAAAAAAAATACCGTTTCTTATTCGGTTTTTTGATTGTTATCGCGTATTTTTTTGTTGCCGCCAGGCCCATACCGGTCGAAGCGGTGTTGACGCCCCAATGGCTCGTTTCCCTGGAATCGGGTTATCCCCTCTACTTTGAGGGCGGAAACGGGGTAAGCGGCGGTACGCCGGAAACGGCGGCAGAAGGCGAGCTTTTGCTCCCCTTTACGTTGGGGGATCGTTTCGGCTATTTCAGCAGGGACGGCGGCTTTACCCTGAACCGGACGGTCCGCGGAAATGTTTCGGTTTCGGAAAACTATTGGGCCGAGTATGACGCCGTTCCCCGGAGCATTGAGATTCGGGATCCCCGGGATGTGGTTCAGGCGGAGATTTCTGAACCCGGGGGATATCCCTTTTTTATCGACAACCGGTTCTTCCTTATCAACGAGGGACAGAATTCCCTTACTGCCCTGGACAACGATGGGAAACGCCTGTGGACCTATGACTTTGCCGCTCCCATCACCGATATAGACGCGGCCGCCGGTTTGATCCTGGCGGGGTCCCTGGACGGAATAGTGGAACTGCTGGACCTTTCGGGCAAACGGGTTTTTTCCTTCGAGATCGGGGGTTCCCGGTATTCGGCCGTCTACGGCTGCCGCATTTCACAGGACGGGTCAAAGCTGGCTATCATTGCGGGATTCGACGATCAGCGGTTCCTGCTCATGGAAAAGCTCGGGGATTCCTACAGGGTGGCCTACCATGAATTCCTTTCCGACGGATTCCGGCGGCCGGTACATATTGCCTTTATCGATGAAGACCGATGGGTTGCTTTTGAAAGCGAAGGGTGCCTGGCCCTCTACAACATAGGCGCCCGGAATTCGATCAAACTCCCCTTGGAGGGAAGCATCACCGCCCTGGACAGTTCCGGAACGGATGGCCTCCTCTTTGTCGTAACGTCCCAATCGGAACGGAAGAAACAACTGGTGGAAATACGGCTGCCCCAGGATATTATCATGAAAGCCCCCTTCTCAAGTGAAAATACCTTTCTCGGCAGGCAGGGGCAGCGGCTTTACATAGGAGGAGGTTCCACCATAGCTTCTTTTGCCCTGAGCCGGCGGTAAGGGCACAAACCCGCGGTGGAGGTACATGATGAACGATCTAAGCAAAACCGGATGTATTGTCCTTTGGCTGGCGGGAATTCTGGGGATTCCGGCCCTTTCCGCCATGGACTGGCCACAGGCGGATGCGGCCATGACCGCGAATTTCGGCGGAAACAGCGGCGGTCTGCCCCATGTGGAGATAGTCTTTGAAGGTGAAGGGCCTGTCCGGGCTTCCGGGGCGGGAGAGGTCCTCTTCGTCAATAATTCCGGAAACAGCGCTTCCCGCATCCCGTCTCCGATGGGCGCCTGGATAGCCATAGACCACAGAGACGGCCTTATCAGTATTTACAACCATCTGGAAGACCCTCCGGCGATCCCGGTCCCCGAGCAGCCGGATCAGGGCAGGGTTATCGCCGCGGCCGGGCGGTCGGGCTGGTCAACCCGGCAGGGCTTTTCCTTTGCCTTTTTCGACCGTAAAGAACGGCGGTGGATTAACCCGTCCATGATCATCACCCCCCTGCCGGATACCGTGGCGCCGGTGATCCATTCGGTGGAACTGATCAGCGCCGACGGCCGGGTTATTAACCCCGCTTCAACGAGAAGCATAGACCAGGGACGGTATACCGTTTCGGTCTACACCACGGATGTAAGGCTCAATTCCCAGGAGTCGCCTCTGGCGCCGTACCGCATCCTCTGTTCCGTCAACGGCCAGGAAATAGGCGAGCTGACTTTTGAAACCTACCTGGCCCGGGACGGCGTACTCATGGTGTCCCGGAACGGCCTGGTCCCGGTCCGCCAGGTCTATGCCCGTCATCCGGCCTTTGAGATAGGGGACCTCTGGTTTACCCGGGGACAGGCGACTCTGGAAATCATAGCCCAGGACATTCTGGGGAATTCCAGAAACGTCACTTTCAGGCTCCAAATTGATTAAAACCTGGTCCACTCCCGCAGTGTTCCAGGAAAAACGGCTTATTCCCTGCGCCCTCTGCGGCGGCTCCCGCTTTGTAAAACGATTCTCCTGCGGGGATTTCGGGTATGTCCGTTGTACCGGCTGCGGTCTTGTACAGATAAACCCCCAGCCCGTCCCCGCCGCCGTACAAAACCGTTACCAGGAGGGCCACGGGGCGGACTACCTCTCCTACGAACGGGCCAATGAAGCGGCGTTTCTGCGCCTTCAGCAACTGGCCTTGTATGACGCGGGTTTTTTTGACGACGCGAGGGCTTATGCCGCTCTCCGGGAACCGGGAGGGGATCGCGCACCCTTCACGGTTCTGGACATAGGCTGCGCTACCGGCGCCCTCCTCGCTTCCCTGAGGGAACAGGGCCGTCATGTCACGGGAATCGAAATTTCCCCGTTCCAGGCCGAATACGCCCGGCGGGAGCGGAATCTGGATATCAGGACCCTGCCCCTGGAAGAAAACCGCTTTCCCTCCGGCAGCTTCCGGGCGGTGCTGGCCTCCCACCTCATCGAGCACCTGAATGACCCTGCCTCTCTGGTCCGGGAGGTCTACCGCATCCTGGTTCCCGGCGGCCGTTTCTACGTGACCACCCCGAACATAGCGGGTTTCCAGGCCCGGCTCTTAGGCAAACACTGGCGGTCCGCCATTTTCGACCACCTTTACCTCTTCTCGGCGAAGACCCTCCCTGCTCTGCTCAGGCAAAACGGCTTTAGGGTGGAAAGAGTGGTCACCTGGGGAGGGCTGGCCGCCGGTCTTGCGCCGCCGCGAATCAAAGACTGGGCGGACCGGGCCGCGAAAAAGCTGAATGTCGGGGATGTCATGATAGTAAGGGCGAAAAAATGACGTGGTTCCCCCGGCCGGGGACGGGCTGCGGAACATGGCGTTCCGCAGCGGAGGGGCGGTTACTTCTTCTTCTGAACTAAATGTACGGCAAAGCCCCCTATTTCGTCCTTGAGGTAGACGGCGATTACGGCGCCTTTGGCATCGGTTTTGACGCTTTCTTTGTTAAAGACCACTCCCCGGCGTTCCAGATGGGCCCGGGCCCGGAGGATGCTATTTACGGCGATAGCGATGTGGCCGTTCCTGCCCAAGTACGGGGACTTCATGATCTCCACCCCGTCTCCGGCAAACACCGAAGAATTGCCGTCCCTGGCGGTAAACCCGAAGAGGGTTTCAAAGAGGCCGGCGGATTTGAGGGCTTCTTCCGCGTTTTGGGCGTTGATCCCCACGTGGGCCAAGGAGAAACCCATGATGTTACGCACCGCTTCCTTGCAAAGGGCGGTGATTCCTTCGTAGTTTCCGGCATTGAGGAGGTCCGCGCCGACCATCCAGGACCCGCCACAGGCCAGGATCTTCT
>JAIRSL010000116.1 GCA_031255475.1 Treponema sp. | reverse complement strand
TGTTACCGCCTGTTTTTCTTTCATGGTTAACCCCATTCGGATGCCCTCCTTCAGGCACCCTTAGTGTAATTTGGGTAACATTTTCAATTTGAGGCATGGGCTCTTTTCGGTAACATTTTTCATGAGGCAACGCGTGGCCTTGCCTAAGGATGACAGAAGCTAATATAATTAGGAAACAAGTTCCTGACTTTGCCGAGGTGGTGGAATGGTAGACACCGGGGACTTAAAATCCCCTCCCCGCAAGGGGGTACGGGTTCAACTCCCGTTCTCGGCAAAATTTCGTATTTCTTTGTATAATGTAGTGGAGAAGGCAATAGATCTCTAAGGCCTGTTCACACTAGAAAAATTAGACCTAAAATTGCGTTTTTTTAATGGAAAAACACCAAGGCAGAGCCCTGGAGAGTTTTTGGGTGAAAATCTGTGTCAAAAAGACTCATTTTAGGTGTTCAAACTTAAGTGTGAACAGGTCCTAGGGTGATTGTCATGCTTCATAGCATCATCTTTTGTCCCTTCTGCTATTCATCATACATTTTAGGATCATCCTTAAAAACCGGAAGAAAAACAACGGCGGGATGGCGTGAGGTATACATAGTATGGACGATTTTCTCTTTGCCATCCTTTTGGCATCGGGATTTTCCCGGCGTTTCGGTGGCGAAAACAAACTGCTTGTCCCGTTCCGAGGCAAACCCCTGGCGCGGCATACCCTTGATCTGGTCCTGAATATGAAGGTCTGGAAGGGGATTTTTTTTGTCTGCGCCTGTGACCGCGTTGCGGCCCTGGCGCGTGACGCGGCGGCTGCGGCGGACGGGCCGCCCCTTGAAGTTATCCGCAACGCCGCGCCGGAAAAAGGCCGGCGGGAGAGCGTACGCCTGGGGGTGGAGGCCGCAAATCTCCGGGCCGCGGCGGCTTCTGCCCCCCTCAAGGCCGGGGCCATTTATTACGCTTTTTTCCCCTGCGATCAGCCTTTTCTTGATGCCGCGACGGTTCGGCGCGTCCTGGACGCCCGGCGGCCGGGATGTATCGCCGAAGCCCGGTTTCAGGGGACGCCGGGCAATCCCGGCGTTTTTTCGGACTTTTTCCGGGATGAACTGCTTGCCCTGGGAGAAGGCGAGACGCCGAAGCGTATCAAAACGCGGCATCCCGGCCGGATCATCCCGGTGGAATTGGCTTCCGGCTTTCCCCTGACGGATATCGACAGCCGGGAAGATTTCAGGAAGGCCGCCGCCGTCTCGGATCGGCCTTTAACCGGCTAAACGGTTTTCCTCAGGCGGCGTGTCATCCCTCCTGCCGGTCCCCAGGATCAGAAGCTCCGGATGATACTCGAAGTGCATGGTGTCATACCGTTGCCACCTGCCGCCCCAGATAAATCCCTGTTCCTCGAAAGCCCTGATCACCGCAATGGGCGGGTTCTGCCGTTTTTCGGCGGGTACGGCGCGCCAGTCAATCCCTTTGGCGGCGGTCCACTGCCAGTAGGTTTCCATGCCCGCCTGGGCCTTCATCAGCAGATCCACCGCCGCCCCATACGCATGAAAGCTGCGGTTTTCGCTGCCCGCGACATTCCGCCAGTTCCAGCCGGTAATAATCGCCAGATTATCGATCCACTCCTGTAATTCCGGGCCGGTCTTCGCCGCTTCCAGAATACGCGCTTCCACCCGGCCCAGGGGCGCGGCAATGTCCTGGTGTATCTGCACCGGCCATCCCAGAAAGTCTATCCAGCTTTGGTGCGAATGAGCCTCCTCCCTGGTACGGGCCTGCCAGAGAGTTTCAATAAACGGGGACCGGACGGCGCCGGGGCTTGTTGTCAGGCGGGATCCCCTGTAGGAACGGGAAAGCCGTCTCCGGGAAATAACCCGGTTAGCCGTATCCTGCCAGGGGCTTATTCCGTCCAGGCTGCCGAGAGGTTCCGGGGAATACGGGTACAGGAACTGAGGACGGAAGTCCTCTGGCCGGTCCGCGTCTTCCCGGGGGAGGAACCTGCCACGGGCGTAGTACCACCGCTCCCCGTCCATTTCCAGCGTCCAATCCCCGTCCTGAAAGACCGCCGGGCCGAGACGTCCGCCGTAAGCCTCCGCGAACAGCTTTACCGCATCTTCCGCCTGGTCTCCCCCGGCGGCCCGGCGCAACCCCAGTTCCACAAGCACGGCCTCCGCCCAGCTTCCGGCCGTTTCTTCAATATCGTCGTTTTTTACCCGTCCCTCGAACAGGAAGCCCCCCCCCGGAAGGAACCGCGCCCCCCGCAGGACCCTTTCAAACTCCCCGTTCACATCTTCGCTTGCTTCACGGCTGGTCCAGAAGGGGATGACCCTGCCGTCCATAAAGTCGGTCCGGGCAAGGAAATCCTCCAAAGGCGCGGCAATGCCGCCGTCCTCAAGGGACGTTCCCACAAAAAAGGTGTCGTACTTAAGCAGATCGGGCAGCGGTTTTTTGCCGTCTATGTCGAACAGCCCGCCTCCGGTTGTTTGGGCTATAACCCGCGCCACCCGCCGGGTATCGTTTTCTTCGGCAAAATAAATGACCAGATTAGGCCCCGCCCGCTCATCGGGAATTGCCGCCGTGTCCTTCCTCGGCAGTACGCATCCGGCCAGGCTGAAGACCATGATTAAAAATGAACGAAATCGCGGACGTTTCAATGTACCTTGCCTGCTATTCATCTTGTTACTCTGTACCTCCGTCCAGCCGCTTCCAACCGGTTTACCGGAGGCTAAAAACCCTCATCCCGCCGGTTTTCGCTATCCTCTGAAAGCAACGGAATAGGCTGAATAGTTACGTTACTTGAAGCTGTTCCAAATCTGAAGTTTTGGAGCAGATCCACTTATATAAATATACCATCAGAATAAAGCGATTTTCCCGCAATTTCGGTTTTTAGGGCGGGTTCTACAGGCGTTTTGTTTTTATCTAACTCGAACCGGACGGCGGTGACCCGCAATGGAAAAAAAGAGGCCGCCCGGATAAGGGGCGGCCTCCTGTTCAATGCCCGTTACGTTTAATTGCTTCCCTGGAACCGGATGTTGTAGTACTTCTCCGGAACTTTCTGGGCGGTGGTGGGAAGGAACCCCTTACCCATGACGTAGGTATCCATGTAGATCAAGAGGTGGTTCCGGGCCCGCACGCCGGTATTAGCGTCCACATAGTAGTTCCCGTTCCACTGAGCTCCGGGGGTATATTCCCCTAAGGCCGCCCACATATCCGCCATGTTACCCAGTTGGGCCTTGCCTTCGAGGATACGTTTGGCGTATTCCCCCCAGCCGGCGCTTTGGGTAAAGCCGAAGGAGAAGGCCCAGGTGCCGAATTTTGCGGCGCCGCCCTGGGCGATTACGGCGTCTTCCACCTTCTTGAGGATAGCGGGGAAGTTACCCGCTTCGGCGGAAAGATCCAGCCCCAGCGCGCCGGGATAGCCCATCAGAGGCGAAGGCAGATCCGCCTCCACGAACATGCCGCCGTACCGGAGAAGCTGCCGGAGCAGAGGTTCGGTATGGGCATCGTTGGTGCAGAAGAAAACCGACTTTTCACCGTAAATCTGTATCCACTGGGGAGTCTGCTCCAGGATGTACTGCTGGGCCCCGGATATCCCCACATCGGAAGTGGGATCAGGAGCGGTTACAGGGACGAAACGGAGGCCCAGGTCCTTGCAGGCTTCTTCAAAAATCTGCCGGCGAAGGCCCAGGGATTCGTAGGACATATGCCGGGGAAAGCTGATATGAACAAACGTATCCGCCCCCAGTTCCTTGGCCGCCCAGGGTATGGTATAGCCCCTGGAGATAAAATCCGCGTTGGTTGCCAGATCCGCAGTCTGCTGAATGACCAGGGGATCTTCGTGGGATTCCGCGGCGATGAGCAGTATATCGGGCCGCCGTTCCCGGACCCGCCTAAAGGCTTCCGCAGTGCCGGGGATGGCGTTGTTCACGATAATCGCCTTCATCAAGGGATCGTCCGTAAGGGACACCACCTGGGAGATAAAGACTTCCTGCTGATCCATAAAGTTATCCGGATAGGTGATATGCTGAATGATCCCGCCATCGCTGACCCTGCCGTACCGCCGGATAAGTTCCTCCGCTCCCCGGAGATCATCCTCCGCCTGGGACACCGTTTCGGTGAGGATGCCGATGTGGAAAGGACCGTTCACCACCCAACTTTGGGCGGCGCCGGTGGTTCGGACGCTCTGCTGATCCTTGTTGCCGGAAGCGAAGATCAATGCGCCTCCTAAAAACAGAAAAAATACCGCCATACCTGCTCGTTTCATACTTCCTCCTGAAAAAACACTTTTAGCCGGGGCAGGATAAATCCCCGTGGTGTTACACACAAGCCCCGGAATGATTGTTCCCGTCTTTACCGGAAATGTCAAGTGAAC
>JAIRSL010000100.1 GCA_031255475.1 Treponema sp. | reverse complement strand
CGGGCTGATAGCCATACCAACCCAGGGCAGGCTGGACTCCCTTAACGTGTCGGTAGCGGCGGGCGTGCTGTTTTACGAAGTGACCCGCCAGCGGCGGCAGAAGGGCGGCGAAAAATAACGGGCCGCCAGGGAACGGCGTTCAATGCCGTTCCCTGTTCGCCGCGCAGTCGGCGTCATGCGTCATCGTGAGGAACAGCCCGGTCTGCCCTTCCGGACATGCCCGCCGCCATATAGCGGCATCGTATACCCTTTTCTTCCGGTACATATCCAAAGGGACTGGTGCGTCCCAATTCCTTAAATTATTCTTCATGCTAAAGAAAAGCCATCAACAGTGAGACTGATTTACAATGTGACATGTCTGCGGCGGCAGAGGCCTCGGAAGACGAGGCCTGCCTTTAATCTATACAAAAATACCTGCATCCTCCGCCGCTGCTCAATACATTGGCAATCCTCCACGTTGTGCCCGCCGTTCTTCAACATATCGTTATGTGAAATTTTTGTGACACCCGCCGCTTGACATTGAAATCATGGAGTGATATGATATAACGCAAGAAAGAGAACTGAAAAATTCGGCATGGCGGCATCCGTGCCGCCGCTTCGGAGGAATTGATATGGATAATATACTCAAAAAATTCCTAATAGTTGTCTCGGTTGTAATGCTGACTACATGCAGCACATTACAGGGTCTTTTGGATAACATTTCCGGTAGTTCAGGGGGGGATTCTAGGAGTTCATCAAATACTGACGGCGGTAGTCCTGCTTCCAGGTTTTCAAAAGATCATACATTGCCAATATCATACGAAACGGCATATTCTTATAGAACCGATACACCGGATCAAAATATGAAAAATATACCCAAAAATGTAGATGCAAGCCGCACGAGCGATCCTGATGAATATATTCGACAGGTTGTAGAAATCATAAACGCCAATGCGAAAAACGATTTTGAGAAGATCAAAAAAGCTCACGATATTGTGGCTCTATTGGTAAAATATGATGCCGCGAATTTCTGGAGCGGAACTGTCCCTGACCAGAGTTATCAAACCGTCTTAAAGACCCGTCTGGCCGTTTGTGAGGGATATTCAAATACGTTTAAGAAATTTTGCGACGAACTGAAAATTCCTTGTGAAATAGTTCACGGTTTTGGACGCGGCATCGGTACTTCTCCATTGGTCGGCGATACACCGAATAATTCAAATCATGCCTGGAATATTGTAACAATAAATGGAGAAAATTATCTTATCGATTGTACTTGGGATTCAGGCTTTATGGACGGCGAGGTGACAAAGCAGAAATACACAACCGATTGGCTTTTCTTAAAACCGGAACATTTTATTTATACACATTATCCTGAAAATGCAAAACAGCAATTACTCGCCACACCGTTAACTGCGGCGCAATTTAGCGCACTGCCGTTCTTCAATCCTAAATTTTTTGAGTCGACAGATAACCTGTCTATCCGTCTTCAAAAGATAAATAAAGTAAATAACAAACTATCTTTTGATTATACTACAAAAAAGGGCTATTGGCTCAGTTTCCGTATCAATGATATTAAAACTGGCAAACAGATACAAAACAGAGATTTTGTGCAAATCGGTGATAAAAAAACGACCGTTTATTTTAGTTTTCCGGATGCCGGACAATACAGCGTAAATATATTCTGGTGGAAAACCGGAGCAAAACAAGGAGAAGGGTGCGGAGAATTTGTTGTCGATGCTTCATCGTCAAGTTTGGTGCAATATCCAACCACTTACTCATCTTCAGCAAAAAATTTGCAAATAATCAGTCCTATAGAAATGCCGTTAAAAAAAGGTAACACATATACTTTTAGAATACGTGTTGACAATAAGAATATTGTTACGATTATATACGGCAGGACATTTGTGCAGTTGACCAAAGGAAAGGATGGCATATTTACCGCAGACTTTGAAATTCCTAATAATATTAGAGACCTGTCTATTGGAATTGCAGATTCAGAACGTGGCCGGTATGAAAATGTCGCAAAATATGCCATAAATTGAGGAGCATAGTCGTTTTACTTTACAATACCGATAACAAATGATATAGCACAACGCATGGCATACGATGTGGTATTTAGAAAGCGTGTAATTGAAATAAAGACGCGGGACATAGCGGTATTACGGCTGGAAAAAACGGCTTGAAGAGACCGGTTCTCTTGAAAGCAAAATACCCAAAGAACGCAATTGTAAAATAAACAAAGGCGAATTGTTGCGTCTGCTGGAGGAGCATCCTGACTGGTATTTGAGAGAGTTTGCGACAGAATTTAATGTCTGTCTTGAGACTATATATATAATGTTTAAACGGGATGAGAGAAGTTCATAAGCATATCATTCATAGAGATTTAAAACCTGAAAACATATTAGTTGATTCTGATGGAAAGTTACTCATAACAGATTTTGGACTTGCTCGATATATAAATGAAAAAACAAGAACGAAATCATTCAAAGACTCAGGTACAATACCCTATATGGCGCCGGAATGTTGGACTGGTGAAACTAATACAATATCAATGGATATTTATTCATTAGGCATTCTCTTTTTTAAAATTCTCACAGGGGTGTTGCCATATAATGAAAAAACGGAGGCAGATTGGAAAGATTGCCATTTATTCACCCCATTGCCTGATATTTCAACATACAGAAATGATACAGTCAAGCTCAAACAAATTATTCTAAAAATGACGAATAAAAGAGTGTCGGATAGATATAAATCCGTTGATGAAATAGTAAATGCTATTAATGATTCTATCAAACTCAACAACAATGAAATGAGGGAAGTTGATAGGTTTGCTGCGTTGGGTAACTCTATAATGCAGCAAAAGAACGCCGAGGCATTAAAAATTGCGCAAGAAAACAATCGGACAAAAAATTATATAAAATCACTTAATTATAATATCACCGAGTTGTTTAACAAATTTATTGAATTTGTTAATGCTGTTAATGCCAGATTTGAGACTGGAAAAATTGCTATATCAGAGCAAAAACATTACGATAATACTACAGCAAGAAAACTTAGCTTAACATTTAACGGCAAGAGTATAAATATACAATTTGCAGATTATAATAGCGTTGAAAAATATGAACAAAATATGCGGGATGAGTCTATTAATTTCCAGAAACAGAAGTATGGCTTTGTATCCCAATCACCTGAAGATAGTTTCTTTAAAACCAATGGAATAGCTTTAGTAGGATTAGCCGAAACAAGTTTTAAAATAGGCGAGATAGAATATGGATATAATTTACTATTAAAAATGCAAAAAGATGAACCTTATGGAGAATGGTATATTATGTCTTTCAAAGAAAACATTATACCGCCAAAATCAAATTTTGGTATAAACCTTTACATTTTTTTTAAGGAATATGAAAAATTGAAATGTCATCCATTTTTTACAAAGGAATTTAGACCAATGAAAGATAGTGACTTTGTATCACTTCTTGAAAAAATTTTTATTCTTTAAAATATTTTAGGGTTCATTGTGCATAACGAGTCCCGTTTACGCTTCGGCGGCGCGGCTTCTATTCGCGCGGCTCATTCGCCGCACAATTCGCAGGCAAACCGTACTATACGGGTAAAGTGTTCCGGGGTAAGCCGGACAAAGCCGTCGGCCGGGCCGTTAAGCGTCCGCCAGGTTTCGGGAATATACCGGCTGAAATGGGGGGCCGCTTCCCGGCTTATCAGGGCTTCCGCAAAGCCTGTCTTGCGCCCGAGGATCGCAAGCTGGGCGGCCTCCGCGCCGGGAAGTACCGTGAAGGTTTGGGCGGCTATGCCGGCCCTGAGAAAACCCGCATCGTCCGAAAAGGGGGTGGGCGCCAGGAGCACTTTTTCCATGGCAAGACGCCGGGAGGCTTCCAGGGCGCGGTTCCGTAGCAGCCGGACCTGCCGCATGGTTTTGGCTATGCCTATACCCCCCTCGTCCTGCATGAGCCGGTCCGCCGTGGTGGAAATAACCAGAGTGTCCCCCGCGCCGCAGGCGTCAAAGATATAAAAACGGTTTCTCCCCAGGCCGGCGTCCCGCAGGGATTTCGCTAAGGTGTAGGATCCCTGTTCCCGTATGCCTTCTCCGCCGGAAAGCTCTTCCTTATCGGTAAAAATGACGAGCCAGTTCCCTATGTCCTTTTCGCGGAGCTTTACGGCCGTTTCCGCCAGAATGAAAACCGCGGCGCTGTTGTCATTGGCGCCGGGGCTGCCGGCCGCCCGGTCATAGTGGGCGATTAGGACCGGTTTGGGCCCCGCGGCTTCGCGCCCTCCGGGGAACACGAAGACATGGCGGTTTCCCGCAATGTCCACCGTCCGGTACGGCAGGCGGACTTCCCCAAGGAACGCGGTAAGAATGCCCAGACGGTCCGCTCCGGGAGCGATAAATTCCCTTAAACGGCCGTAGGGCCCGCTTCCCACTAGATCCTCACCGCTTCAAAGGCAAGGTGGGGGGATACCAACTCGTTCTGGGCCTGAACCATGAGGAGTTCCCGGCTTTCGGCCATATAAGTGGCTTCCATGACGCCGAAGATGGAAGCGGCGGTAAGTTCCAGGGTACGCTTGATGTCCCGGGTTTCCAGATACCGGGAAAGAAAGACGGCGGTAGTAAGATCACCGGACCCGGCCATACCCGCGCCGAAAGGGAGTTCCGGGGTACGGATACGGTAAATCGACGCGCCGCCGGATGCCAGCATGTCGATATGTTTTTCCGGGGCGTCGTTCCCCCGGTAACTGGTAACCAGCACCACCTTGGGACCCATGGCGTGGAGCGCCGCAACGGCCTTGCGGGCTTCCTCCATGTCCGCGGTCTTGAATCCGGTAAGGGCCTCAAGTTCAAACTGGTTGGGGGTTACGATGTCCGCCAGGGGGACCACCTGATCCCGGAAGATCTCCGGAATACCGGGCTTGACGTAAAACCCGCGCCCCACATCGCCCATAACCGGATCGCAGCAGTACAGGGCTTCGGGCGCGGCCGTGCGCACCCGGCCTACCGCGTCCAATACCGCCCGGCCCACGGCGGCGTCCCCCATATAACCCGAAAGCACCGCCTCGCACTGGGAAAGGACCCCCCGGTCGGCGATACCTTCCACCAGTTCCCCCGCAAGATCCGTTTCCAGTACCCTGCCCCGCCAGGCGCCGTAGCCCGTATGGTTGGAGAATTCCACCGTGTTGATGGCCCAGACCTCCCGGCCCAGGCGCTGAAGGGGGAAAACCGCCGCGCTGTTCCCCGCGTGGCCGTATACGACATGCGATTGAATAGATAAGATTGCCATTCTGTGTGTACCTTCCTCAATTCATTTTACACGAGAGAGATGATTGAATAAACGGTTCAGGAGGGATGCCAGGAATGACGGTATCTTCCCCCTGGTCCGGCCGTATTTAATGCTGAAATCCCTGGCCGCGTCGGACAGGGAATAGTAAACCCCGTACTTTTTCTTCAAAAAATCCCAGTGTTTCACCAGCCATACGTACAGATCGCTTGCCGTCCTGCCGGGGAACCGGACCAGCAGCCGTTCCTTCCTGATGATGCTGATTATCGGCTCATAAACCGCGGTATACCAGGAAATCAGCGCCTCTTCAAAGGGGATTTCCCCGGCGACATTCTGGTTCATAAAGTATTTATGCCCCAGAATATGGTTGTAGATCACATCGTACTGGCCGGGATTGCTGAAATCCAGGTCCTGGCATCCGGAGATCTCCCCAAACCGGGTCTTTTCGTAGAACAGTTGCTTTTCGTACTGAATAACCGCGGTACGCAGATCATCGGCGGTCATGGCGGGAGTAATGGTAATTTCCGTGGAAAGACTGATGACCTCGGCGTCGATGATCTCTACCCCCTGGGTCCTGGCCACGGAAACCCGGTGGTTCCCGTCCCGGACAAAGTAGACTCCCCCTATCTCGTAGAGCTGAATCGGCGGCAGGATAATGTCCCTGATACGGGCCTCGTCCACCCGCGTCCACCGGGCCTTAAGGTAATCCGCGTTGGGCAGAAAAAACTTGTTGAAGTCCCGGTAACGGCCCTCGCTCCCCACGATAAGGTTGATGGGCACCATCTGCATACCCCGGTAGGTTTCGTTCGTGGGCTTGAGGATTTCCTTAACATCGTAAAATGAAAGGAGCTTGTTTCTGTCGGTATTCAGAAAATGCTGGATCTGGGAAAGTATCGCCTTTCCCCTGGCCCGGTTAAAATCGTCCGAAGCCTGTATTTTCGTGTGATCACTCATTGAAATTCTCCGGTATGGCGCGGCCGGCATCACCGGTGTCAATGACATAGTGGCTGTAGGCGTTCAACACCAGGGTATCCCGGTATCTGGTAGCGCGGACAGCCGAAAGGTCATAGAGGTGGATGTGTCCGTGGATCAGGTATTTGGGTTTAAAAACCTTCATGAACCACAAAAACACCTTGAATCCCCGGTGGCAGGGATCGCTTTTATCGTGAATGCCCGAAGGCGGAGCGTGGGTCAGGAGTATGTCCAGGAAACGCCCCCGGAAAACCCGGTTTATCACCAGGGCGGGAACGAGTTTGAGGATCGCCCACGTCATCTGAAAATTGGTGTATTGGTTTTCCCCCCGGTTGTACTTCACGGAACCTCCAAGCCCGGCAACGATAAGGCCCTCTTCCCGGTGTACCCTGAAGCCTATATGGACGGCCCCCGAACTGTGGCGCATCTGGATTACTTCGTTCCATCTGATGAGAGCCGCACTATCGCCGTAAAACCGGTATTCCTCCAGATTATGGTTGCCGAAAACAAACAAGAGCGGTTTATTGAGCGATGAAACAATGAATTCCATGTAGTCCATAGGCAGATCCCCGGCGCTCAGTACAAGGTCAATATCGGCAAACCGTTTTTTAATGGCGGGAGAATAAACTACAGGATCTATTTGATCTGATATACAGAGAATTTTCATTGCGCTGTCTCGTTGTATAGTAGTTTAATTTGTGCATTTCTGTCAAATTCCCGCGTCTTATGCGCCTTATGGACAAAAATTGAGGGCTATGCCATAATCTTGTATGGAAGCTCGTAACATATTCCAAAATATATCGCCCCTGGATCACCGGTATTCGGTTTCCGAAAAAGACGTTTTCGATTCCCTTTCATCCTGGCTCTCCGAGGAGGCTTCGATTGCCGCCTGTGTCAAGGCGGAGACGGCCCTGGTCATGGCCCACCTGGAGATCCGGGGGCGTCTTACGCCGGAACTCCGGGAAGATCTGGAAAAAGCCGGCGCTTCGGTGGAGGCGGCGGAGGTCTACGCCGAGGAAGAAAAGACCCGGCACAATATCCGCGCCCTGGTGAACGTCCTCAAGGCCAGGGTTCCCCCGGAAGCGGCGGCCCTGGTACACCTGGGGGCCACCAGCGTGGATATCCTGGATACGGCCCTGTCCTGGCGCATACGGGGGGCGGTCCGCGAGGCGATCCTGCCCCGCTTGAAAAAGCTGGAACTCCTCCTCTGCGGTTTTGCCGAACAGGAGGCGGAGACTCCCCAGGCGGGTCGTACCCACGGCCAGCACGCGGTACCGATTACGGTGGGTTTTGCCCTGGCGGAATACGTGTCCCGCCTTGGAAAGTCCGTTTCGGAAATCGAGCGTCTTTCGGGCCAGCTTAAAGGGAAACTCGCCGGGGCGGCGGGCGCTTATAACGCCGTAAGCATGATAGTCCGGGATCCCGAAGACCTGGAGCGGCGTTATCTGGCGGCTCTGGGCCTTGAGCCCTCGGAACACTCCACCCAGCTTGTGGAACCCGAATACCTCCTCAGGCTGCTTCTGGAGATCAACCTTGCCTTCGGCATCATCGCTAATTTGGCCGATGACCTTAGAAACCTCCAGCGTACGGAAATCGGGGAACTCCGGGAGGGTTTTGCCGCGGACCAGGTGGGGTCCTCCACCATGCCTCAAAAGCGGAACCCCTGGAACTCGGAACACGTCAAGAGCCTCTGGAAAGCCTTTATGCCCAGGGTCATCACCTTCTATATGGATCAGATCAGCGAACACCAGCGGGACCTCACCAACTCGGCAAGCCAGCGGTTCATCGCCGAATACCTCACCGGGTTCTGCCTCGCGGTGAGCCGCATGGCCTCGGTCATCGAAGGGCTGGGCGCGGACCGGGAGCGGCTTTTGGCGAACCTCCGGAGCGGGGGAAGCGGGCAACCGGGCGGAATTCTGGCGGAACCGGCGTATATCCTTCTCGCGGAGACCGGGGTTTCCGACGCCCACGAAGTGATACGCCGCGTCACCCTGAAGGCGGAAAAAGAGCGGTTGAGCTTTGCAAAAGCCTTGTCCGGCGAAAAAGAGGTTTTTGACCGGATTGCCGGCAAGATGGCGGAACTTGGGATTGTGCCTTCCAAAGCGGAAGCCCTGTCGTTTTTTGAACGTCCCGAACAGTACCGCGGTCTTTCCGTCAAAAAAGCGAAAACCATCGCGGCAAAATACAAGAAATTAATGGAAACCTAATGGAAAATTATATGGGAGAAAATATGTTTACCGAAGCCTATTCCTATGATGACGTACTGCTCCTGCCGGGATATTCCGATGTTCTTCCCGGGGATTGCGATGTGAGAACCACGCTGTGCGCGGATGTACGGCTTAACGTGCCGGTTATTTCCGCGGCCATGGATACGGTGACCGAAGAAAAGATGGCCATTGCCATAGCCCTGGAAGGAGGGTCCGGGGTGATACACCGGAACCTGAGTCCCGAAGAACAGGCCGCGCAGGTGGCGAATGTAAAACGCTACCTTAACTGGATTATCGATTCCCCGGTAACCGTGGGAGAAGACGCCAGGGTGCGGGACGTGAAGGAGATGATGAACCGGTTCCGCGTATCGGGTATGCCGGTCCTGGACGCGGACGGCCGTCTTGTGGGCATCATCACGAGCCGGGACCTCCGGTTTTGCAGGGACGACAGTCTTGCTGTTGTCGATGTGATGATAAAAGATCTGGTGGTAGTGGAAGGAGCCCCGTCGGTTTCGGCCGCCCGGGAAAAATTCGACAAGCACCGGATAGAAAAACTGCCGGTGGTGGATTCTCAGGGACGCCTTACCGGGCTTATTACCGTCAAGGACATGGAAAAGCACGACCGCTACCCCCGGGCCGCTACCGACAAGGCGGGCCGGCTCATCGTAGGAGCGGCGATCTCTCCCCAGGATTACCATAAGCGGCTTCCGCTTCTCAAAAACGCCAAGGTTGATTACCTGGTCATGGACACCGCCCACGGGGATTCCAGGAATGTGATGGAAGCGGTGCGGGGTATCAAAAAGAAGTCCGGCATACCGGTTATAGGGGGGAACGTGGCCACACGGGAAGGAACCCGCAGGCTTATTGAAGCCGGGGCCGACGCGGTAAAAGTCGGGGTAGGCCCCGGTTCCATCTGTACCACACGGGTTGTCGCGGGCATAGGAGTACCCCAGTTTACCGCGGTCTGGGAATGCGCCGAAGAAGCCGCCAAATCCGGCATTCCCGTTATCGCCGACGGAGGCGTCAAATTCTCCGGGGACATCACCAAAGCCATAGGCGCCGGCGCCGATGTGGTGATGATAGGGAATCTCTTCGCGGGTCTCAAGGAAGCGCCGGGCCACGAGATCATTTTCGACGGCCGCATCTACAAGGAATACCGGGGCATGGGGAGCCTTGGCGCCATCAACGACGGCTCCGGGGACCGCTACCAGATCGCCAAGGACGAGACCCCCGTTCCCGAAGGCATAGAGGGCAGGGTCCCTTACAAGGGCGAGATGCGGAACTACCTCCACCAGTTGATTTCCGGCCTCAGAAAGGGTATGGGCTACTGCGGCTGCAAGAACATCGGGGAACTCAAAACATACCGGAAGTTCGCCAGGATTACTGCCGCAGGTCTCCGGGAAAGTCACTCCCACGACGTGACCATTACCCAGGAAGCGCCGAATTATTCGCCTTCCTGACCGGAACCGGTTATAGGCCGATATGGACCTTAAAAAAGAACTGGACGCCTGGTACACGAAGATCAATCGGCCGGAATTTGTTCTTACCGATCCGGTACAATTTCCCCGCAGGTATATGGACGCCGAGGATAAGAGGCGGCAGGAACACTGCCGCCGGGATGTCGAGATTGCCGCTTTTCTTACCGCCGTCATTGCCTGGGGCAGGCGGGACAACATTCTCCGTTCGGCGGAACGGCTGTTCGCCCGTATGGGGCCAAGCCCCGCCGCTTTTGTCATGTCCGGGAATCGCCGGGAACTGAAAGACCGCTGCATACACCGGACTTTTTTCGAGGCGGATCTCCAGTACTTCCGCCGGGGTTTCAGAACATGCTATAAAAAGTACGGTAGCCTGGAGTCTCTTTTTTCATTGGCCCTGGAACCTCCGGGCGGTACTATTTGGGACGGAATAGCCTTGTTCCGGGAAACCATGGCGGAGGGAAACGGCGGCCGCTGCAACAAGCACATCGCCAATCCCGCCGCGCATTCCGCCTGCAAGCGGATAAACCTGGCCCTCCGCTGGCTTGTCCGCAAGGAAGGGCCTGTGGACCTGGGTCTCTGGAAAAGCGTACCGCCCGCCGCGCTCCTCATTCCCCTGGACCTCCATGTAGGGCGTACCGCCCGGCGGCTCGGCCTCCTGGAGCGGAAGGCCAACGACCGGAAGGCCGTAGAGGAGCTCACGGCGAAACTCCGGGATTTCTGCCCGGAAGATCCGGTAAAGTACGACTTTGCCTTATTCGGCATGGGAACAGCCGGGGCCGTATGAAACATTTAATGAAAAGACGGAAGGGCATACCCCGGCCGGAACGGGCAATTTAAGTTCATAAACGCAAAAACACGGTTACGTGTTTATCCCGGCGCGCGGCGGATCTTTCCAGTTGCGTATTAAAACCTCACTAACCGTACCCCTGCCCGACGAATCCGAATTTATCCTCCGCTTTGCCTGCACAGAAATAATGTCGAAAATATCCGCGTCATATAATCCGCGGATATAGCCGGTATCGGAATTGCTTAACAGGCATTTTGCCCCCCGGTTTGTCATCCTGACAATAATATCCCGCAGCCGTTCCTGTTCTCTTTCCCCAAAACCGTCTGCCTGGTATCCGGTAAAATTACTGTTATCCGGGCTGTAATACGGCGGATCAAAATAAATAAAGGCATCGCTGCCGGCGCTTAAAACCGCGCATTCAAAATCGGCGTTAAGAATATCAATATCGGCGGCGTTAAGATAGCGGCTTATCCGCCGCAGGGCGCCGTCGTCGCATATAGTCGGATTCGTGTGTTTTCCATAGGGAACATTAAAAAACCCCCTGGAGTTTACGCGATACAAGCCGTTATAACAGGTCTTATTGAGAAATATCAAACGGGCGGCCTTTTCAACGCCGGTGAGGGTTTTGAACGTTTCGGCGTCCCGGTCCATGTTTCTGATTTCGTAGAAAAATTGTTCGCCGTTTTTATCCTGATACTCTTTTAACAGCGCGATGAGTTCTTCTACGTTTTCTTTTATTGCCGTATAGGTTGCCATCAACTGGGTATTAAAATCGTTAATAACCGCTTTCGGGGGCTGCAATTCAAAAAATACCGCCCCGGCGCCGACAAAGGGTTCATAGTACGTATAACCGCGCATATCACGGGGAAGAATTTTTTTTATCTCGGATAACAACTGCCGCTTTCCCCCCGCCCATTTCAGGTATGGTTTAATACGGGGAGTATTTTCCGCCATGGGCTCCTCCGTCACCTATTATAGCATATAACGCGGCTCCAAAACCAACCGGGTTTCAGAACAGGCTCGCGGAACACCGTCGCTTCACCCCCTCTTCCCTTTCAGGCGGAAGATACGCGGGGCGATAACGGGAGCGGTGTTCCCGAAAGCAGCGATACGGCTATTACGGCGGAATTGTACGTGTTCGCGCACACGGGGGACGCAGCGAAGACAGCGCGCCCGACGGGTTTACGCCCCGGTTATGGGGCTTTCTTCGGCGGCGCGGTGGATTCCCGTATAATCAGTTTGTGGGGGAGTATCATATCCGCCGCGTTGACGCCGGCGCCGGTGATACACTTATGCAGGGTCAGGGCGGTCTGTTCCCCTATTTTGTCCAACGGCTGCCGTATGGTGGTAAGCCGGGGGATGATGTAGCTTGATATGTCGATGTCGTCAAATCCCACCACGGAAACATCTTCGGGGACCGGAATCCCTTCGTCCTTCAGAACCCGCATGGCCCCTACGGCGAGTTCATCGGTGGCGGCGAAGACGGCGGTAAAATCCCTGCCCCGCAAGAGATGTTCCCTCATGCCGTACATGCCGAATTCGGCGGTGTAATATTGGACAAACGTGATGCGATCCGCCGCCTGCTCCATCCCGGCGGCTTCCATGGCCCGGATAAACCCCTTTGCCCGCTGTAAACCGAAAGAAAAACCGCTGCCCGTTATCATGTTGATCTTCCGGTGCCCCAGGTTGATCAAATGAGTCACCCCGTCGTAGGCGGCCTGTTCCTCGTTTACATGGATGGACGCCAGATTATCCCGGTTAAAAGTCGCCATAACCACCGGGATATTCACCTTGGCAACGTAGTCGTAGAAGTTTGCCCCCTGTATTTCCTGGAGAAGGATGATCCCGTCCAGCTTTTCGGATTTCAACCTGGAAAGAAATTCTTCTTCGCTTGAACCGTCAAATTTCACGAAGAAGAACATGGTATGATAGCCGAAGGAATCCAAATGCCGTTCTATAATCGAAAAAAGCTGGCGCTGAAACATATTGAACGTATCGGGAAGCACGATGCCCACCGTAAAACTCCGCCTGAGCACCATGCTCCGGGCCGCCTTATCCGGCACATAGCCGGTTTCCGCGATAACCTTCAGTATCTGTTCCCGTTTTCCGGCGTTTACATATTTCTTGCCGTTCACCACCCTGGAGACGGTAGACGGCGATGTTCCCACCTGGTTCGCAATATCCTTAATGCTGATCATACCCTATCCTCTTTTTCGTTCTGCCGGCTTTATACCAAAAAAACTCTCCTTTGCATACGGGCTGCCGAAAAAACAGCGGTTTTCCGCGAATCCGGCCGTTAATCTCTTTTCGCGTTTTTCCTCATGTCCACGATGACCGCGCCGACGATGATAAGGCCCTCCGCCACCTTCTGCCAGTAGGCGTTTACCCCCAGCAGGGTAAAACCGTTCCGCAGAACCGCCAGCACCAGGGCGCCGACAAAAGCGCCGCCTATGGTGCCTATGCCTCCCGAATGGGAAGTGCCGCCTATGGTGGTGGAGGCAATGGCGGTCAGTTCGTAACCGTCCGCTGCGCCGGGATGTACGCTGCCCACCCTGCCGGCGAAGACCAGGGCGGCCAGGCCGGCGAGGAGGCCGCAGTAGGAGTAGATCATGATGATGTTCCGGGAAACCTTTACTCCGGAGACCTCCGCGGCGACAATATTTCCGCCGATAGCATACGTGTTCTTGCCGAACCGGGTTTTATTCAGCAGGATCGCGCTGACAATGATCATGATGAAGTAGATGATCACCGGAACGGGAATGACGTTAAAAATTTTACCGCCCAGGGCCGTAAGGGAGGGAATAAGGTTGCTCACCGGCCTGCCGCTGGTATAGATAAGGGCGAAACCCCTGGCTATGGTCAGCATACCCAGGGTAGCGATAAAGGCGGGTATCTTGGTCTTGGCAATGAGGAAGCCGTTGATAAAGCCGCAGAAAGCGCCGATAGCCAGGGCCGTCACGACGGGAACTATCACGGGCATCACCGGCATATTGGGAAAATACTTTTCCGTAGCGGTTGTTACCTGCCCCAAACTGGCGGCCACTACGCCGGCAAAGGCCAGCACGGAACCCACGGAAAGATCGATGCCTTTGGAGATGATGACGAAAGTCATGCCTAGGGCCATGATGCCGAAGATGGAACTCTGGGTTAAGACGTTAAAAATATTGGTGGCGCTTAAAAAAGCGGGCTGTACGATACTCAACAGGATGATCATCAATAGAAGAACCAGGATGATTCCGTATTTACGTACCACCTGCCGCGGATTTAAACCCTTTAAGGTCATTTTTTTCCTCCCTGTAGCCTGAGGCAAGCCTCTTTGTATTCTTCAACAGTATTGGTGGCGTAGGCCATCAATTCTTCCTGGGTCAGGTCTTTGGTATTTTCCACAATCCCCGTCACCTTTCCCTGATGCATGATCATGATGCGGTCGCTCATGCCCATAACCTCCGGCAGTTCCGAGGAGATCATCACGATGGATTTCCCCTGTCCCGCCAGGGTGGTGATAAGCCGGTGTATCTCCGATTTGGTTCCCACGTCTATACCACGGGTCGGTTCGTCGAGGAAAAGAATATCCGGCTCGGTCATAAGCCAGCGGGCAACCAGAACCTTCTGCTGATTGCCGCCGCTCAGGTTCTCTACCCGCTGAAACAGGCTTGGCGTCTTGACCTGAATTTTTTTAACGTATTCATCGCAGGTCGCATTCATGCGGGTTTCTTTGATAAAACCGATCCTGTTAAGGAACCGGGGAATAGTGGCAATGGCGATATTAAGCTGGACGGTCAGCATGGGGAAGATCCCCGACTGCCGGCGGTCTTCGGTAAGCCAGGCCATGCCGTGGCGTATCGCGTCCGCGGGACTCCTGATCTCCACCTTTTTACCGTCAACGTAAATTTCGCCCCCTATACCGGGCCGTATCCCGAAGATGGTTTCCACCACCTCGGTACGCCCCGCGCCCACAAGACCCGCAATACCCAGGATCTCGCCCCGGCGGACAGTAAAACTAACGTCCCTGAAATACCTGCTGTTGGAAAGGTTTTTGACTTCCAGCTTGACCCCGCCTATTTTACAGGGAATCTTGGGGAACATTTCGTTCACGTCCCGGCCCACCATCATGTTGATAAGCTGATCAACTTTCAGATCCTCCGTTTTTTCGGAACCGATATACGCGCCGTCGCGGTATACGGTGATCCGATCCGCAATTTCATAGATCTCGTCTAATTTATGGGAAATAAAGATGATGCTCTTGCCCTGGCTCTTGAGTTTTCTCATAATGGAAAAGAGCTGCTTAATTTCTTTTTCGGTAAGGGCAGAAGTAGGTTCATCCATTATCAGCAGTTTTGAGTTATACGAAACGGCCTTGGCTATTTCCACCATCTGCATCTTCGCCACAGTCAGCGTTGCCATCAATGCCGCGGGATCTTCCTTCAGTTCAATATCCTTAAGCACTTCTTTGGTCATCTCGTACATCTTTTTGTGATCGATCAAACCGAACCTGTTAAGCGGTTCCCGTCCAAGCCAGATGTTCTCCATGATGGGCCGGTGCAGCACCGGACTCAATTCCTGATGAATCATGGAGATCCCCAGTTTAAGGGCTTCGGAAGGGCCGTATAGGGTACGGACCTGGCCGTCAAAAACAATCTCCCCGCTTGTGGGCCGGTAAATGCCGGCAATACACTTCATCAGCGTTGATTTACCGGCTCCGTTTTCCCCCATCAGCGCATGAATCTCTCCCGGCCGTACCTTGAGGTCAACGCCCCGCAAGGCATTGACGCCGGGAAAGGTTTTGACGATTTGCTTCATTTCGAGCAGATATTCATCGCTCACTGGTGTCTCTCCTAAAAAAAGGGAAGCTCCGTAAGAACCCCCCGGACAAAAATAAAATCATATAAGCGTTTCTCCGGCTTTTAGCCTTACGAAACCGTGAAATTCAGGACCGCCATTCCAAACCCGAAGTGCCGGAACAGCCTCATAGTAGGATTATTTGCATTGCGGGTTTAATACCCGCGAGCGCGGATTTACGCCCCGCGGGTATCATTAAACCCGGATTAAAACCTTATGCGAACACAAGCCCTACTTGTACTGGGCCAGGTTGCTTTTATCAACGAGTACGAAGGGTACCCAGTTGATGGATTCCTGGGATTGACCGGAAAGGGCTTTATGCGCGGCTTCGCCTGCGCCCCGGCCCTGTCCCTTTGCGTCCTGGAGAACCGTGGCGGCAAGGCTGCCGTTATCGACCGCGGTAATGGCGTCGGGAATAGCGTCAACGCCCATGACGACCACATCGGAGCGGCCGGCGGCGCGGAGAGCTTCCACGGCGCCCAGGGCCATTTCGTCATTGTTCCCGAGAATGCCATTGAGGTTGTTCCCGTAGGTGGTGATCCAGTTTTCGGTCAGGCTCATGCCCTGATCCCGCTGCCAGTTACCGGTTTCTTTGGCCAGCACCTTGATATTGGGGAATTTGGCCTTAATGGTGTCTTCGTTTCCCTGGGTCCTGAGGATAGCGCCCTCGTTGTCAAGTTTACCCATCAGAATACAAACGCCGCCTTCGCCGTTCAACAGCTTGCCCATGGCTTCCATCTGCAAGGTCCCCGCCACGATCTCCTGGGAACCGACGTAGAATACGTTTGCCGGAAGGCTGCTTTCCCCAAAGGGATTCCTGTTGACGTACACAAGCGGAATCTTGGCATCCTGGGCCGCCTTGGTAATAGGCGCCATGGCGCTGGTATTCACCGGCACCACCACCAGGGCCTTGGCCCCCTTGGAGATGAGGTTGTTCACCTGATCCTGCTGTTTAACCACGTCTTCCTGGGCATCCTGGAATTCAAGGGCGTATTCGGGTTTGTCGGCGAAATAACCCCTAAATTCATTCATGATGTACCCCTGGAAGGTATCGTTGAAGTTGTTACACACATACCCTACCAGGGTCTTACCACCCTGCTGACTGCCTCCCGCGGCAAAAAGCCCCGCCGTAACCAACAGGATCGCGGCGATTAAAAGAACCGTTCTTTTCATAAAACTCCTCCTCGTAAATTTTAATGCCTTCTGGCATTATTTTGCAAACGTTTTCTAAAGTAGTATCACCCGGCTTTCAGGATTTGTCAACAAAAATTTTCAAAATTTTTTGAATTTATAATTCTTTATAATACAACGAATTATAGAATAAGATGATGAAA
>JAIRSL010000013.1 GCA_031255475.1 Treponema sp. | reverse complement strand
TCAAGCGACAAGGCGGTGGTTATCTGTCTGGAACAGGAGATAATGGCCCCGATCCTTATGCAGGAGGTTCGCAAGAAGATCGGGCGGCACAACCCCGGGGTAGGCATCGCCTTTACCGTACCGCTTTCGGGACTGAACACCCCCATTCTGCGGGTTTTCAAAGAGAGCATCGTCAAAAATGAAAAAATCACCCTAGAGGGAGGGCCGGCTATGAACGACGGCGAGATAAAAAACGACCTTATTGTTGCCATCATAAACCAGGGCTACAGCGATGATTTTATGACCGCCGCCCGGGAGGCGGGCGCCGGCGGGGGAACCGTCCTCAGCGCACGGGGCCTGGCCTCCAGCGGGCCGGTGAAATTTTTCGGCGTTTCCGTCCAGGACGAAAAGGAAATCGTCATCATCCTGAGCAGCCGGGAAAAAAAGGTTCCCATTATGCAGGCGGTAAGCCTGGCCTGCGGGATCACCACCAAGGCCGAGGGCATCGTGTTCTCCCTTCCGGTTGATCAGGTTATGGGTCTTAGCTTTGAGTAAGCCGGTCTGTCGGATAGGGCTGATTCCCGGTGCGATGGACCGGGTCTTGAGAAAAGCGGTCGAATAGCCCTTTCCCCAAAAATTCAGGCCCTTTCAAAACCTGGCATTTTGGAACAGCCGGGATGTACGTTTTCATATTTAGTATCTGCCCGCAAAGTCGGTTGCTTTGCGGACAGAGCGCGGATTTTTAGTCCGATGCATTTTCGCAGCCTTTAAGCTGCGAAAATGTGATTTTCAAAGAAGCCGCGGACCTACGGTCCGAGTCCATAATGTGTCTGCATTACGGACGGACACTATTTAAAGCATGGCGCAAATTTCAAAACCCTGTTAGCTTAAAAAAGAGCCTTTTAGGGCTTGAATTCTGTATGGCAAGGAGACCATTATGCTAAAGAAGTCCAGCTGCCTTTTACTGATCGGTGCGTTTATTTTTATCGGCTCCTGCCAGAGCACCGGGCAAAATTCCCCAGCTCCGGCTCCGGCGCCCGCCCCGCCTCCTTCCCAGCCGGCTCCTCGGCAGACCCCGCAACAGCCCCCACAGCAGGAGAGCCCGAAACCCGAACCGGAGACTCGGCCGGAAACAAGTTTTCCGCGGCCAAAGGAGGCGGGCAATATTATCCTGGAAGGGGCCCAAACCCACCTGGTGGTGTGGGGGGACACCCTGTCCAAGATCGCCCTGCGCTACTACGGCAAAGACAATGGGTACTACTACCCGCTTATCATCCTGGGCAACCCCGGAATAACGAACAACCCGGATCTGATTATACCGGAGACTCAGTTTAAAATTCCGAACCTCCAGCGGAATTTAGACAACGCCGCGGCCCGGGCGGAACTCAAGGCCTATATAAAGGAGCTGATCGACTTCTACAACCGGAAGCCGGACAGGGTAATGAGCGAGAATCTCCGGTCTTTGGCGGACAAGCTCTAGAGTTTGTTGCGCTTCGCGCGGGACCTCTAAAAATCGCCTTTCAGGCGGTTTTTTACCCTCCAAACTCCTAAGGCTTTAGCTGGCGGCTTAGCCGCCAAGGAGCCCCGTTAATCACCGAGGGACCGTCCAAAAAAACGCGCGGCATGTTATTCTCATTGCTTATGCGGTATAGAAAACAACACGGCCAAATGATCCTGTTGTTTCCGCGCGGTTCCTTAGGGGAACGATACGCCCCGCCTTTTCAGGGCGAGGCTGCTGACGCGCGTCCTTCGTTGAAACTGAGCATTCCCAATGTCTGCCCGCAAGGCCGCCTGCCTGAGGAACAAACCGCGTCCCCATTACGGACAGACTCTAATCGTTGTTTTTTTCTGACAAATCTTGTAAGATAAAAGAAGGAGAATTGTTCCCGTGAAAGAGAGAAGATATTTTTTTACATCAGAATCAGTGGGAGAAGGCCATCCCGATAAACTGTGCGATCAGGTTTCGGACGCTATCCTGGACGCCTGCCTTTCCGATGATCCGGAAAGCCGGGTGGCCTGTGAAACCTTCGCTTCTACTTCGCTGGTCCTTGTGGGCGGCGAAATCACCACGAAGACTTTCGTGGATTTTCAAAAGGTGGTTCGGGAGGTGGCCGAGCAGATCGGCTACACCAACCCGGATTACGGCCTGGACTGCCATTCCATGGCAGTGCTGGATATGATCCACAGCCAGTCCCCGGACATAAGCCAGGGGGTATCCGGCACGGGGCTTGAAAAGTTCAAGGGCTTGCAGGGCGCGGGAGATCAGGGCATGATGTTCGGCTTTGCCTGCAACGAGACCAGAGAGCTTATGCCCCTTCCCATCAGCCTGGCACACAAAATACTTATCAAGGCTACGGAACTGCGGAAGCAGAAGCTTATCAAGTGGCTGCGCCCGGACGCCAAGAGCCAGGTTACCGTGGAATACGAGGGCCGCAAGCCTGTCCGCATCGACGCGGTAGTAGTGTCCCACCAGCACGATCCGGAGGTGAGTTACCGGGACATAGAGGCGGCTATAATCGAGGAGATTATCCGGCCCGTTCTGGAACCGACAGGGCTGCTGGATAAGGAGACCAGCTACTACATCAACCCCACCGGCCGTTTCGTGGTAGGCGGCCCCTTCGGCGACACCGGGCTTACGGGCCGCAAAATTATCGTTGACACCTACGGCGGCATGGGCCGCCACGGGGGCGGCGCGTTTTCCGGCAAAGACCCCACCAAGGTTGACCGTTCCGCCGCCTACGCGGCCCGTTACGTTGCCAAAAACGTGGTGGCCGCCCAACTGGCCGAACGCTGTGAGCTGGAACTGGCCTACGCTATCGGCGTTCCCTTCCCGGTTTCGGTGATGATCGACACCTTCGGCAGCTCCACGGTTCCCGAACAACGCATCGAAGAGGCGGTCAAACAGGTCTTCGATCTAAGCCCGGCGGGGATCATCAAGACCCTGGATCTGCGCCGGCCCATCTACCGGAAAACCGCTTCATACGGCCACTTCGGCAGAGACGAATTCCCCTGGGAAAAGACCGACAAGATTGGGGAGCTTAAAAAGGCTGTCGGCTGAGAGGACTTCCCTTGGCCGCAAACGAAGAACCCGGGAGCAATCCCGGGTATTTTCATCCCGATTGATCCTGCAAAGCCTTTCCCCCGGACGGCCCGGGCCGGGACTTTCCCTGGAGGATCAATGCGTCCAGTTCCTGTTCCAGCGCCGCAAGGAGGGCGTCCATTTCCCGAATCCGCCTGAGGGAATAATTCACCTTCCGATCCCAAAGCTGGCCGCAGACATCATCCAGCATCGTCTCAAACGATAAATTGGAAACCGCCGCAGCGTCTTTGCCGGACATCATACAACTTATTGTACTATGTTTTATTGATTTTTGGTATCAAATTCCAGAATAGCTTCGGAGATTGGGGGAGAGATTTCGTTTCCCGCGTTATCAAAAGCCCTGATAAAGGTAACTACGGCGATAAACGCGATAAGAATAAACATTAGATTACGCATAGAGCCCCCTGGCCAATATTTCCATATACAATCATTTTAATATCATTCGCAAGGATCTGTCCATGATACAGACACAGCATGATCCCGGACCGTATCCACGGTTTCCTTAAAAAAACATATATCTGGGCTGTTCCAAAACCAAGAGGGTTTTGAAACAAGCTCATCTGTCAGCCGCAGCGCGATTTCAGAACCTTTCTTGTTCTCTCGTAGTTTAAACCTCACAGAGGCGGCTGAATAGTCAGCGTCTGTTTATAATGTGGACACATTATTATGGACAGACACTAGTTAAGAAATTCGAGCGGATTAACCGCCCGCCCGTTCTTATACAACGCGAAATGGAGATGGGGGCCGGTACTGTAACCGGTGCTGCCCACTTCCCCGATTTTGGCTCCCTGGGTAACGAAACCTCCCTGCTTTGCCGAAACCATACTCATGTGGGCGTACATGGTCTGGTAGCCCCCGCTGTGTTCCAGAATAACGAAGCGGCCGTAAGTGGCGTCGAAGCCCACCACAGCAACCTTACCATCCTGGGCCGCCTTGACGGGAACGCCTGTGGCGGCGGCAAGATCGATGGCCGAATGGTGCCGTCTGACCCCGCTGATAGGATCGTTGCGCCAGCCGAAGGGACTGGTGAGCCGTCCCCGGATGGGGTAGGTAAAGAGATCCCCATCCCCCATGGCCATTTTAAGTTCTTCCCGCTTCATCCTGGCGCCGGGAATAAAAAGCACCGTTCCCTGGCTGATGGCGTCGTTCTGGATATCGTTGGCGTCCAGGATGGCTTCCTGGGGAACTCCCATGGCAGCGGAAATTTTCGAGATACTGTCCCCCCTCTTTACCGTGTAGGGGATGCCGTCCATGTTGGGAACCCGCAGAGTTTCCCCTTCCCGGAGCCTCTTTACGTTGGCTATGCCGTTGGAAGCGATAATGGCGTCCATGGAGAGGTGGTGTTCCATCGCTATTCCCGATACCGTGTCCCCCCTCCTTACCGTATAGGTTCCCCAGCCAAAAGTCTCCATCAGATCCAGGGGTATCTCCTCCTCTTCCCCGGAGGATGAAAGGGCAACGTTCACGTAGGAGGCCAGGTTCTGTTCCGACTGACCGTCTTCCAGCGGTTCTACGAGGCCCGGTTCCAGGAAGCCGAGCCGCTGGAAAAGGAAAATCAGAGAGGGGGATTCCCAGTCCAGCAGGGCAAAGGAAACGAGAAAGGAACAGGCCGCGGTCAGGAAGGCCGAAAGAAACAAAATTTTCACCAGTACCCCGGGCTTTTTCGGGGAAGCCCCGGTTAGAGCGGCCATCTCCCCGGCTGCTTTTTCCCCGAGTACGGCAAAGGGCTGCCGCGAAGCCGGAGTGGAAGGGGAGGCCGCCGGAGCCGGACGGGGAGGCCGGGCGGTTTTTTTCCTTCCGTCGCCGATTAAATTTGGGAAGCTGCAGGCCGCAGCGAGACGGCCGAACAGGGAGCCCAGAGCCGCCCAGGGGGAAGGATTCCGAAAACCGGATAGGGATCGGGGTTTATACGCGGGGTTTTGCTTTATCCGCCACACCGAATTGACCGACGCGGTGTAGAAACCGGATTTTTTATGGTGCGACGAATCTTTCTTGGGAAAGAAGGAACTTTTTTGACGATAAACATGCTGACCGGCGATAGGATTCATCACAATACTGGTTTATCGACATGATTTTTACTAATCATTATACTTGGATCACTATGAACAAGGCGATCCTAGGGGCCCTTGCCGCCGCCGTTGCCATGAAACTATTTTTGTTTGATTTTGTGATCGCCGACGGGGCTTCGATGGAGCCGGCTATAAAGCCGGGGGCGGTACTGGTGATAAACCGGCTGGCCTACGGCTTCAGGCTGCCCTGGGCCCGCTCCTATTTGCTGCGCTGGTCTATACCGGAAGCCGGGGATATACTGGTCTTCTATACCCCGGAAAACCAGATCGTGGTAAAACGCTGCGCTGGATTTGCCGGGAGGGGGGGATTTATCGCCTTGGGGGACAACAGTTTACAGTCTTACGATTCCCGTTCATACGGCCCGGTGGAAGTGGATAATGTCATCGGAAAGGTACTGGGGGTTAAATGAACGGATTATCTCCCGCTTCCTCGCCTCCGAACCCTTATCAGGGGCGCTTTGTCTTTTTTGCTGCCGTCCTCGCCCTGATCGCCCTGGCGGTGCTGGGAGGGTACGGCTATATCATGCTCGGAGGGGGGGATTCGCCGGAACCCCTCCGCACGGACCGCTTTACCGAGCGGGGCTCTATTCTGGATCGAAACGGCCGCGTCCTGGCCCTCCAGACCCGGCTTGCCAATATCAGCGCCTGGCGGCCGGAGATTGACGATCTGGAACAGGTAAGCGAGGATCTTTCCCCCATTCTGGAAATTCCCTCCGGGGAGATTCGGGACAGGATAGCCCATTCCCCCACCGACTTTGTGTATCTGAAAAAGCAGGTGGACGAGTCTACCATCAGGATGATAGACGCCGCCAGGGAGGATAAAAAACTCCAGGGCATCGGGATCGAGCCGATCCGGGGGCGGATATACCCGGAACGGAGCCTGGCGAGTCAGATCGTGGGTTTTGTGGGGGACGACAACAACGGCCTGGCGGGGATTGAGTACGCCTTTGAATCGGAACTGGTTCCCCGGGGCGGCAGCGGGGCGGGCAACCAGGTGGTGCTGACCATTGACGCCAATGTGCAGTATATCCTGGAACAGATAGCCGGGGAAACGCT
>JAIRSL010000334.1 GCA_031255475.1 Treponema sp. | reverse complement strand
GCCGCGGCGGTGGGGGCGGAAGCGCTGTTCCGGCTTGTCACCAAACAGGAGCGCCGGATCGCGGACTGTTCCGCGGCGGTGTCCGGTCTGCTTTTGGCCCTTGTCCTGCCTCCGTCTACCCCCTGGTGGATGACCGCCCTGGGCGCGGTCTTCGCGGTGGTCGTGGCAAAGGAGTTTTTCGGCGGACTGGGGGCCAACGTGTTTAACCCCGCACTCATAGGCCGGGCCTTCCTCATCATGAGCTTTCCCGCGGCGATTACCACCTGGAACCGGCCGGCGGGTTTTGCCGTCAATGCGGTAACTGCCGCCACCCCCCTGGGGATCCTCAAACAGGGAGGGACCGTTGCGGATATAGGGCGGGACTTTGCCGGGGCGGGCCTTTCGGCTTCGCCGGACTATTGGTCCACCATTAGGACCCTGTTCTTCGGGAACCACGGGGGCTGCATAGGCGAAACCTCCGTCCTGCTTATCCTGGCCGGCGCCGCGTATCTTCTGATCCGGAAGGTTATAGATTGGCGCGCCCCCGTTGCTATGACCGCCGCCGTCTTCCTGGCCTCCCTGGTCCTGGGGATGGACCCCCTTATCGGTATCTTGAGCGGCGGGGCGCTTTTCGGGGCGGCGTTCATGGCCACCGATTATGTGTCCGCCCCCATGACCGCCAAAGGCCGGCTCATCTTCGGGTTCGGGGCGGGACTTATCACGGTTCTTATCCGCAAATGGGGCAATTACCCCGAAGGGGTAACCTACGGCATCCTCATCATGAACGCCTGTACCCCCTTTCTGAACCGGCTCTTGCAGAAGAAATACGGGTCTGTACCGAAAAAGAAAAACCCTCCCGCCCTCTCTGAAAACGGCGGGAAACAAAAGCCGGAGGCGTCAAAATGAAAGATATGCTGAAACTGGGCCTGGTCCTGGCGTGTTTCGCTACCGCCGCCTGCGTGGGCTTGGCCCTGGTGTACAACGCGACGGAAGAGATCATCGCCCAGCGGTCCCAGGCCGACCTGGAGACGGCTCTCAAAGACCTGTTCCCCAGCGCCGATGATTTTTCGGACATCACCGGGGAGATCGCCAGCCCTCAAGACACGGTGATCTTCGGCAGCCAGTACGCGATAAGGCAGGGGGACGCCCTGTTGGGAACGGCTATACGGGCTTCGGGGCCCAGCTATGGCGGCCTCATCACGGCGCTGGTAGGCGTCGGGGTGGACGGCAGGATTACAGGGGTCAAAATCCTGGAACACCAGGATACCCCCGGTTTGGGGGCCAATGCTGCCTCGCCTTCGTATTATGTGGATAAGGCCGCGAAGCTCACCTTCTACGGCCAGTTTGCGGGCAAGCCGGTAAGCGATCCCTTTGAAGCGAAAGAAGACGTGGCGGCCGTAACCGCTTCCACGATCACAAGCAGGGCGGTGGCGTCGGTGGTTAAGGCGTCGGGAACCGCCGCCGTCGCGTGGATGAGCGCGCGGGGAGGAGTACAATGAAAAGCCGGCAATTACTTACCATATTTACCAACGGCATAATCAGGGAAAACCCCCTGCTCATGTTGATGATTGGCCTCTGTTCGTCCCTGGCGGTTACCACCGCCGTGGCTAACGGCATAGGGATGGGACTCTCCATGACCTTCGTACTCCTCATGTCGGAACTGGTCATCAGTATTTTTCGCAAACTCATCCCCGAATCGGTGCGTATTCCCGTGTTCATCATCATCATTGCGGCGTTTACCACGGTGATAGATTATGCGCTGCGGGCCTGGTCTCCGGACCTGTCTAAGGCCATGGGGGTTTTTATTCCCCTCATCGTGGTCAACTGCATCATCATGGGCCGGGTTGAGGGCTTTGCCTCCAAACAGCCCCCGATCAACGTGATCTTCGACGCCCTGGGCATGGGGCTGGGATACACCTGGGTCTTGGCCGGAATCTCCCTGGTTCGGGAACTTCTGGGAAGCGGGACTATCCTGGGCCTTCAGATACTGCCGGATAGTTATCAGCCCATCCTGTTCTTCATCCTTCCTCCCGGAGGTTTCTTCGTGTTTTCCCTGTTCATTGCCCTCAATTTTTTTATTAAATCCCGGCTTACAAGGCCCGCGGCCGCGGGTTCTGAAGCCGGGGCCGCTGCGGAGGACCGGCCATGAATCTTTTTAAAATCTTTATCACCGCCTTTTTAATTGACAACGTGGTACTCATGCGGTTCCTTGCCCTCTGTCCGTTTATCGGGATGAGTACCAGTGAGGACAAGTCCATAGGCATGGGCATGGCCGTAACCTTTGTCACGGTATTGGCAACGTGCGTTACCTGGCCCGTTTACCGGCTCATACTGGAACCCCTGGGACTGGATTTTCTGAAACTGCTGGTCTTTATCCTGGTTATCGCAAGCCTCGTTCAGTTGGTGGAATTCTACCTGAAAAAATCGGCGCCGGCGCTCTACGGGTCCATGGGCATCTACCTTGCCCTGATCACCACGAACTGCGCCATTCTCGCGGTGACCCTGGACGCGATTTCCAATGGGTACAATTTCGTGGAATCCGTAGTCTACGCCGCCGGCGTGGCCCTGGGCTTCCTGCTGTCCCTCCTCCTGCTGGCGGGCATACGGAAACGGATCAGAACCAGCCCCATTCCCGCGTTTCTGAAAGGAACGCCCATACTGTTTGTTACTGCGGCGCTTCTGTCCATGGCTTTTATGGGGTTCTCCGGATTGGTGAAATAGCGGCGGCAAAATAATAGAGTAAGAAGGAATGCGCTATGAGTATCGTATTAATAACCGCCTTTTTTGCGGCGGCTCTGGCTTTTATTTTAGGGACGGCCCTGGGATTCTTCCGGCATTTTTTCGCGGTTGCCCAGGATCCGCTGGTGGGCCGTATACGTGAGATACTGCCGGGGGCCAACTGCGGGGCCTGCGGGTATCCCGGCTGTGACGCTTACGCGGAGGCGGTTGCCGGCCGGCAGGCGGGAATTACCGGCTGTTCCGCCGGCGGACCGGCGGTGGCGGAGCGGCTTGCCGCCGTTGTGGGCGGGGACGCTTCGGTTGTCCCGGTGGTTCCGGTTCCCGCCTGCCGGGGGTCCGGGGACCTCGCCCCGCTTAAAGGCGAATACACCGGCGTCAGGACCTGCCGGGGGGCCAAACTGTCCGCCGGGGGAACCAAGCTCTGCGCCTGGGGCTGCCTGGGCTTTGGGGACTGCGCGGCGGTCTGCCAATTCGGCGCCCTCGGCATGGGGGACGACGGGCTGCCTCGTATCGACAAAGCCAAATGTACGGGCTGCAAAATCTGCATAGGCGAATGTCCCC
This sequence comes from Treponema sp., assembly GCA_031255475.1. GTDB lineage: Bacteria > Spirochaetota > Spirochaetia > Treponematales > Breznakiellaceae > JAIRLK01. The sequence goes on along the minus strand of JAIRSL010000334.1, from coordinate 13,868 downwards.
AGGGCGTACTCCGGGAGATGCCCAGGGATCAAAAGGGCGCCTTCGTGTTTTGCTCCAACAGGAATCCTGTCAGAGCCATGGTGATAAAGACCTGCAAGACGGGATGTATCAAGTGCGGACTGTGCGTAAAGAACTGTTCGCAGCAGTGTATCGTCATGGACGATGGAATACCCAAAGTTGATTACGGCAAGTGTATTTCCTGCGGTACTTGTGTTTCCAAATGTCCGGTGAAGGTATTCAGGCTGTTACAGGACGCCGTGGCGGTATGAATATAGATGACAGAATTTATGCGACCCTAGCCGACATCGTGGGGCTTTCCCTGTTTTCCGCGCTGAAGGAGCATCCGCTCCTCGCTATGCTGCGGGAACTTCTGGACGATCTTTCGGAAGAAAAAGATGAAGACTCCATGTACGGCCTTTCCGGCGATTACCTGGAAATTGCCGAGGATTGGGCCGCGTTTATAAACGCTTTTGTGCATACCCAGCGGGACTATTCGTTTTATATTACCCTGGGTTATTTAACCGTCGGTGACGATAATCCCTATACTTGCGCAGCCGAGAATCAGGAAAAGCCCCCCCCGGCGCTCTGCGCGCTGGCCAAGACCGATCTTTCCCGGCTTGGGCGCATCGCATCTTTCGAGATTCACGGCCTGGGCTTTCATATTGCGGAAATTCTCAGGAAGAACGGTCTTGATAAGATCGCCGGAAACATCGAGGAGGAATCCCGCGTCCTTTGGGCCGCCGAGGAGAAGAAGTCCAAGGGCGAATACGCCGGCCTTATCCTTAAACTCTTTCCGGAAAACGCTAACTGGGGGGCTTCCCTGCCGGCCCTGACAGAACATCTGCGCGTAACGGGAGCGGGCATCCTGGGGCAGCACAGCTTTTTTACCTGGGCGGCCGAACCTTTTATCCCGGAATTTTCCCGCCGCCACGGCGCGGCCGGTTTTTCCATGGAGTCTTTTCTCCGGCCGCTTTCGCTTTTTTTGCTTCCGGTCCGCAGTCCCGATCCCGTCACCATCGCCGATTTTTACGGCTACGAGGATCAGCGGTCCGTGGTGATGGCCAATACCCTTAATTTTTTGGAGGGAAAAAACGCCAACAACCTGCTCCTCTACGGGGACCGGGGAACGGGTAAATCCGCCACGATCAAAGCGGTGTGCAAGGAATACGTGGAAAGGGGCCTTAAACTTATCGAAATCGACAAACCGGATTTGGTGGAACTTGCGGACGTACTGGAAACCCTGGCGGACCGCCGTTCCAGGCGTTTCGTTGTTTTTATCGACGATCTTTCCTTTGAATCCGCCGACGACTCGTTCATGAACTTTAAAACCCTGCTGGAAGGGAGCGTCGAATCCAGGCCGCCGAACGTGGTGATCTACGCCACCAGCAACCGCCGCCACCTGGTAAAAGAGCGGCTTTCCGACAGGCCGGCCGTCCAGGATGCCGGGGATGTCCGGGCTTTCGACACCATGGAGGAACAGTTCTCACTTGCGGACCGTTTCGGCATCACGGTGGTGTTTTCTACCCCCGGACAGGAAGAATACCTGCGCATTGCCGAACACATAGCCTGCCGCAGGGGCTTTCTGCCCGATCCTCTGCCCCCGGTTGAAGGGGAAATCAGGACCCGCTTTAGGGAAAACGCCCTCCGCTGGGAAAAGTGGTTCAACGGCAGATCCCCCCGGACGGCGGTACAGTACGTGGGCTGGCTTACCGGACAAGGCGGCGGAGAGATACGGTTCCCCTGGGAGTAAGGCCGCCCATTAGGGTTTTGTTCCCGCATACCAAGTTCTTCAAAGAGAAATCTTCAATCTCCGGAGATCCGCTCCGGGGATTCTGTTTTACGCCGGGCGGACCCAAGCCGTTCCACCGCCAGGGTGACCGAATGTTTCAATTCGTCCACGGAGGGATGTTTGAGCACCACCAGATGGAATATGGCGGCTTCGATTATTCCGTACAACAGATCATCCGCGGCGCGGACATTGACGGGTTCGATGTCCCCCGCGCGTATCCCTTCTATCACCATGGTTGCCAGAATATGACGCAGCCTGACGGTCCGCCGCCTGACCCGGCTGTCCGGGCTCACGTCTGCCGGCAGGTTGAGCAGAAAATTCAGGATCACCGATAAGAGGCGGCGGCTTTCTTCCAGTCGTTTAAGGATAACCAGTAAGACTTCGGCGATCTTGTCCGCGTAATTAAGGTCCTGGTTTTCCTTGACTTTAAGAATATCTCTTTCGACTTCCCCTAAAAGCTGTTTGATCGAATAATTGAAGATCTCTCTTTTGTTTTTAAAATATATATATAATGTCGTCCTGGTAATGCCGCATTGGGCGGCGATTTTTTGAAACGTCGCGTTTTCGTACCCCTCTTCTACAAAAACGTCCAAAGCCTTTTCCAGAATTTCCCGCCGTCGTTTTTCATGCTCTACGATAATGGACATGGTTACCGCTCCCTACAATATTTCGTATTGATACATATATGAACGGATCGCCCCGTTGGTAATTTCCTTACAGGAGTCCGCTTTTCTTCCAAAATGGGATTCAAAACCGGGATGGTCGGTAATGACGGCCAGTTTCCAGCCGGAAAAACGCCGGCTTAACTCCGCCATCTTCCGGTAAAGGGCTTCCGCCGCCTCAGGCTCCCCCAGGCGTATGCCGTAAGGCGGGTTGGTGACGATGAACCCCGCCGGTTCGTCCCGCCGTTCCTCCGCGGCCCCCTTCCGGTTTCCCGGTCTTCCGGGCGCGGCCCGGTCACGGGACATTCCGTTATGCGGCCGGGCCGCCTTTGTCCGGGGCCAGCTGTTCCCGGCGTCTTCCATCGCGGCCGTCCGCAGATCCGGCAGACAGGGATCGTCGGGCAGCGGCACTGCCGTACCGCCCGCTTCACGTTTCCTGCCGGGGATCTTTTCCGGGGGAACAGCCTTACCGCGGGCCAGATCGTAGGCTCGCTGAAGGTTCGTCTTGGCAGCGGCAACGGCCTGCCCGTCTATGTCGCTCCCGTAAATGCGGATGGTCCTGCCGAAATCGACTTTAGCCAGCAGTTCCTCACGGACCGCCCGCTCCACCACCGGATCGGCGGGGACCATATCCTGTAAGGCAAAGGTCCGGCCCAAGCCCGGCGCCATGTCCCAGGCGTAGAGGGCGGCTTCAATGGCGATGGTCCCCGACCCGCAAAAGGGGTCCCAAAGGGGATACTTCCGGCGCCAGTTCGCAAGGAGCAGCAGGGCCGCAGCGGTGGTTTCCCGCAGGGGCGCAACACCGCCCCCGGTACGGTAACCCCGCTTGAAAAGGGGCTGGCCGGACACATCCAAAAGCAGGGAAACCCGGTCTTTTTCGATATAAACCCGCAGATCCGCCTTTTTCCCTAGTTCCGGCAGCCGGGCAAGATGCAGACGCTCGCAGAGCCGTCCCGCAGCGGCCTTGTGAACCACCGCCTGAACGCTGGTCTCCGCCTTAAGGCGGGAACGGTTAGTCCTGACCTTGGACACCGTAAGCCCCATGCCCCGGGGAATGTACGCCTCCCAGGGGACGTTCCGGGTTCCCTCAAAAAGGGCGTCAAAATCCCCGGCGGGAAAAGAAGCCGTTTCCAGCAGAATCCGGTCGGCGGCGCGCAGTCCCATAAGGGCGCGGTAAAGGCCGGTTAACGCGGCCTTAAACCGGACCCTGCCATACCCTCCGTCAATCACGGAAAGTCCCAGCTTTCGTATTTCGTTAGAGACAACCTTTTCCGCCCCTACCGCGCACAGGGCTGCGGCGGTAACCGTGGTTCCCGTTTCCATGTCCTTATTATAACATATTTTGATACATTGTCGAATGGAAAACAAAACCGGTGAGTGGTTCGTTTGACATATTCCCTCCCGTGGGTTAGGATCTGAGAGAGTAATAGTGGTATGTCTCGTTTACGGCGGATTAACAACAAGCTGCGCACCCATTTTGACGGCCGGGTTTGGGCGGTTCTTGATGATGAATGTTTGGTTTTGGAAGGTTCTCTGGATTCCTGGGCCGATGTAGTGGAGGCGGGATTCCTGGCGGTGAAGGGGCTGCGCTTCAGGTGTAAGGACGGGATACGCCGGGGCCGGTTCAGGGGTTTTGTGAACCGGGTGCGGTTTACGGGAGGGGAGATTCCGCCCATGAGGGTCCCGGAGGCCCGCGACGCGGGTCTTGAGGGGGAAAAGCCGGACGTACTGGTCATAGGCGGCGGGATTACGGGCTGCGCCGTTGCGCGGGAACTTTCGCGTTACGACCTTGATATATTGCTGGTAGAAAAAGAACACGATGTGGCTATGCACGCCTCAAGCCGGAACGACGGCATGGTCCATCCGGGGCTGGACCTCTTCAAGGGAACCCAAAAATACCATTACAACAGGCTGGGCGGCCGGATGTACGGCGGGATTACCCGGGATTTGGGGGTCCCTTTTGAACGCACCGGCCAGTACCTCTGTTTCAACGGGATTTTCGCAAAACCCCTTCTTTATCTGAGCCTTCTGTACTGGAAATGGCTGGGGATTCCGGGGGTAAAGGTCATCGGAAAGAAGGAACTGCACGACAGAGAACCGGGTCTGGGGGCCGATCTTACGGCGGCCCTGTTTTTCCCCGGCGCGGGGGTGGTTTGCCCGTACAATCTGACCATCGCGTATGCGGAAAACGCGGTACAAAACGGGGCGCGGATTTCCCTGGATACCGCCGTCACGGGGATGCGGACCGAAGGAGGACGCATCGTCAGCGTCACGACCAACAGGGGAACGGTTTACCCCTCGGTAACGGTGAATGCCGCCGGGGTTTTCGCCGACGAGGTAGCGGCTATGGCCGGCGACCGGTTCTATTCCATCCATCCCCGGCGGGGGATCAATTCCATCCTGGATAAAAAGATGACCGGCGTTCTCCTTAATACCATTGCAAGCAGGATCAACCTTTTCTCCAAAACGGGCGCGGCCTCCGGGGGGGCGAAGAAGACCGGCCACTCCAAAGGAGGGGGGATGATACGCACGGCCCACGGGAACATCCTGGTAGGGCCGGATGCGGAAGAGGTTTTTGACCGGGAAGACTACGCCACAAACAGGGAATCGGTAAACAGGGTTTTTGCCAAATTCAGGGAAACGGTCCCGGCCCTTTCCCTGACTCAGATCATCACCTCTTTTGCCGGGATACGGGCGCCCACATACGAGGAAGACTTTGTGGTCTGCAAAGGCCGGCGGACGGCCAACCTGGTTCACGCGGCGGGCATACAGTCTCCGGGACTGACGGCGGCACCGGCGATTGCCGTGGACGCGGCCCGTTTTGCGGCGGAAATTCTGGAGGCCGGGGGAAAGCGGCCGGCGGTAAGGCCGGACTTCAACCCCATACGCAAGCCCATCCCCCATGCCGCCGCCTTAAGCGACGCCGAACGGGAGGCCCTGATACGGGCCAATCCCGATTACGGGGTCATCCTGTGTCGCTGCGAGGAGGTAAGCCGGGGCGAAATCCTGGACGCTCTGCGCCGGCCCGTACCCTGCGATACCCTGGACGGGGTGCGCCGGCGGGTGAGGCCCGGAAGCGGCCGGTGCCAGGGGGCCTTCTGCGGTCCCCTCATCCTGGAACTCATCGCCGGGGAAAAGAGCCTTCCCTTTGAAAAAGTACTGAAGAACGGCCCCGGCGGTACGGTACTGTGCGGTCCTGTCAAGGCGGCGCGGTATGAATAGCGTTCCGGATGTGGCGGTCATAGGCGGCGGACCGGCAGGGCTGGCGGCGGCCCTTGCGGCGGAAAAGGCCGGGGCCCACGCCGTGGTGATAGAGCGGGAGAAACGTCTGGGAGGCATACTCAAGCAGTGCATACATGACGGTTTCGGGCTTATCAGGTTTGGGGAAAAATTGACCGGCCCCGAGTATTCCCACCGGTATGTCGAAGCCCTGCGGAAGACCGGCGCGGAGGTACGGCTCCTTACTTTTGTCGCCAATATCCGGAGAACCGGCAGGGGCTTCGGCCTGACGCTGGTGCATCGCGGCGGGATCGACGTCCTTACTGTTGGGGCGCTGGTCCTGGCCACCGGCTGCCGGGAACGAACGGCCCGGCAGGCCGCCATACACGGGACCCACCCGGCGGGAGTGCTCACCGCCGGAACCGCCCAGTACTATACCAACATCCTGGGGCAGCTCCCCGCCCGCCGCTGCGTCATCTTAGGCTCCGGGGACATCGGCCTTATCATGGCCCGGCGCCTTACCCTGGAAGGGGCGGAGGTTCTGGGGGTCTACGAGGCGAAGCCGGCACCTTCGGGGCTTTCCCGCAACATAGCCCAATGCCTTGACGACTTCGGCATTCCCCTCTACACGAACAGGACGGTCAGCCGGGTCTTCGGCCGCGCCCGGCTTGAAGGGGTGGAAATCGCCGCTACGGATGCCGCCATGAACCCCATCCCCGGCACGGAAGAACGCATCGCCTGTGACGGCCTCATCCTCTCGGTGGGACTCATCCCGGAAAACGAACTGGCCGAATCACTGGGGGTCCCCATACATCCCGCTACTAAGGGGCCGGTCTGCGATCAACTCTGCATGACCGCAATCCCCGGCATATTCAGTTGCGGGAACGCCCTTCAGGTGAACGATCTGGCGGACTACGTGTCCGAAAGCGGGGAAAGGGCGGGAAAAGCGGCGGCAAGGCTGGCCCTGGAAGGCGGCGGGGAAACATCCGGCAAAGACGCCGCCCCGGAGAGGGATGCCGGAAATTACGCCGAATTCACGGCGGACGGAAACTTCCTCTGTATGACGCCCCAGCGTCTGGATCTGTCCCGCCTGGAAGACGAGACCGTCCTGTATTTCCGCTCCCGGGAAGAACGGGAAAATGTCCTGGTACGGATATATGCCGGGGAAACCGAATTGTTCCGCAGGCGGTACACCCGGTTGAGGCCGCCGGAGATGGAGCGGGCGGTCCTGAAGCTGCGGGACGCCGGCCTCAAGGCCGGGGATACAATCGGGCTGGTCATGAGCGGGGCGTAATATGGCGGAATACAATATGAAGGAACTGATCTGCGTTCTGTGTCCCAACGGATGCAGGCTGCGCGTGGAAAAAACGGCGGAAGGCATTACGGTTACCGGGAACCGGTGCGGGCGGGGCAAAGACTTTGCGGAGGCGGAAATCACCAACCCTGTCAGGACGGTGACTACCACGGTACGGACGGTTTTTCCGGAAACGCCGGTACTGCCGGTGCGCACGGACGGGGAAATCCCCAAAGGCAAGATACGGGACCTTATAGAGGCGGTGAATGGCATCACCGTTGCGGAACCCGTCGGAATTGGCGAAGCGGTATTGAAGGATGCGCTTGGTTTGGGGATCAACGTGATTGCCGCCGATAACATTTTAAGGGAACAGGAGGTATAACATGACGGAACCCTTGATATTAACCTTTGACATCGGTACCCAGAGCGTCAGAGCGCTTCTGGTGAACCCCGCGGGAGAAATCGTACACAAGGTACAGAAAATCTACGAAACGGCCTACTATTCAAAACAACCGGGATGGGCCGAACAGCGGGCGGAGTTCTACTGGGAAACCGTCTGCGAAGCAAGCCGGGAGCTAAAGGCGAAGGCGGCGGAAACGTGGAACGCCGTCATTGCCGTCACCTGTTCCACGATACGGGACAGCGTGTTGTGCCTGGACCGGGATTGCGAGCCCCTGCGGGACGTGATCCTTTGGAACGACGACCGCAAGGCAGGGAATATGCCGCCTCTTCCGTCCATACTGGGCGCGATTCTCACGGTATCGGGCATGAAAGAAGGGATAGAGTTACAGCGGCAGAACAGCCCCTGTAACTGGATAGCCCTCCACGAGCCGGAAATCTGGAAGAAAACCCATAAATTCGCGCTCATCTCCGCGTGGCTCACGTACAAATTCTGCGGAACCCTGACGGATTCTTCCGCAAGCACCATTGCCCATATCCCCTTTGATTCAAAGACGCGGAACTGGATGAAGCCGGGGGACATACGCCGGGTTATTTTCGACGTGGACAACGACAAACTCTACGATCTTGTGGAACCGGAAACGGTGATGGGGAAGATTACCTCCGTATGTTCCGTGGCAACGGGCATACCTGAGGGACTCCCCCTAATCGCCACGGGAAGCGACAAGGGCTGCGAAACCCTGGGGCTTTCCTGTCTGGACCCCCGCAAGGCCGCCCTGAGCTTCGGCACTACCGCCACGGTACAGCTTTCCACCCGGAGTTACCTGGAACCCCTGCCCTATATGCCTCCCTATCCCGCGGTGGTCAATGGCTGGTATAACCCGGAAATCGAAATTTACCGGGGCTACTGGCTCCTCTCCTGGTTTAAGCGGGAATTTGCCGCCAAAGAAGTAATGGACGCGGCGCGTCTGGGGGTAAGCGCGGAAAAACTGCTGGACGACCGTCTTAAAGAAATAAGGCCCGGCTGCGACGGCCTTATCATGCAGCCCTATTTTTCTCCCGGAGTGGATATGCCCTTTGCCAAGGGCGCGATCATAGGATTTTCCGACGTACACACGCGGATACACCTGTACCGGTCCATCATAGAAGGGATCAATTTCGCCCTGATGGAAGGACTCAAGGGCATGGAAAAACGGGGAAAACTGAAGGTCTCGGAACTCTACGCGGCGGGGGGAGGAAGCCAAAGCGCGGAAGTGTGCCGCATCACCGCGTCCATGTTCGGCCTGCCGGTCTACCGCACCCAGACGCACGAAGTTACCGGCATAGGCTCTTCCATGGTGGGATTCAAGGCCCAGGGGATATTTTCGTCCTATGAGGAAGGAATAAAAGCCATGGTTCACATTAAGGATGAATTTCTGCCCAACCCGGAAGAACATCAAATTTACGAAGAACTCTACGACGGGATATTTACAAAGGTGTTTGGAAAACTGTCTCCTCTATATCAGAAACTGCAAAGTATCGGGTAACCCGAAAGGAAATAATTATGGCGCATAAATACAAAAATTTTGAACCAGATTGGTACCGCGGCGATGTTCCGTCGAATTCCTACCGATCTATCTTCAAGTGGGGCCGCGCGGAACAGATCAAGATTCCCAGGGAATCGCTCTATAAACTGATGAAAAAACAGTTTGGCCTGAGTGACGAGGATTTTAAAAACTACAGCGAAAACCTTGGCCTGGACGAGGTACGGTTCGACAGGCCGATTAAACTGACCCCGGTTCAGCTTGCGCGGTTCAAAGAAATAGCGGGCGGGGAATTTGTGCGTACCGATCCATACGCCAGACTTTCTGTCGCTTACGGCAAAACCATGTACGACCTTCTGCGGATACGGAACAAGATTATAGAGAACATCCCCGACGCGGTGATCTATCCTGACAACAGGGAACAAATCGAAGCCATTGTCGCGTACTGCGCTGCGGAGAAGATTCCCCTTTACGTGTACGGCGGCGGCTCATCGGTCACCAGGGGAGTGGAATGTACCAAAGGAGGCGTGTCGCTGGATATGCGTCTCAGGTTTAACAAGGTGATAGAGTTTAACGAAACCGATCAAACCATCACGGTAGAAGCGGGAATGAGCGGCCCCGGCCTGGAAGAAACTTTGAACAACGCCGTGCGGAAATTCGGGGCCAAACGGGCCTACACCTGCGGCCACTTTCCCCAGAGCTTTGAACATTCCTCCGTAGGGGGCTGGGTGGTGACCCGCGGGGCCGGCCAGAACTCGACCTACTACGGCTGTATCCAGGACATCGTACTCGGCCAGGATTACGCCACGCCCGCGGGGAACATCCATACCGACCGTTATCCCCGGAAAGCGACCGGCCCCGACCTCGATCATATCATGATGGGAAGCGAGGGGGCTTTCGGCATACTGACCCATGTGACACTAAAAATGTTCCGGTATATGCCGGAAACCGTAAAACGTTTTTCGTATATGTTCAAAGACTGGGAAACCGCCCAGGCCGCGGCGCGGGAAATCATGCAGGGCGAGGCGGGGTATCCTTCGGTATTCCGCCTTTCGGACCCGGAAGAGACGGGGATCATGATCCATATGTACGGTGTCATGGATACGCCGCTGCGGTATCTTTTCGACATTAAAGGCTTTAAGTTGAACGAGATGTGCCTCTTTTTGGGCTTTACCAACGGCGAAAAGGGGTTCTCCAAAAACTGCGCGAAGAACGTTCACCGGACGGCTAAACGCTACGGCGGCCTCTGGCTTTCGGGCCTTGTGTGCAAAGGCTGGGAAAAGGGCCGGTTCAGCGACCCCTACCTTAGGGACACCATGCAGGATTTCGGCCTTGTCATGGACACCATGGAGTGCAGCGTCAACTGGAGCAACATGAGCAAGGTTCACCGGGAAGTCCGCGCCTACGTCAAGAGCCGCCCCAAGACCATCTGCATGACCCACATGAGCCATGTCTATCCCCAGGGCGCGAACCTATACTGGATATTCATTACCCTTATGCACGATCCGGAAGAATACCGGAAGTTTCACGCCGGCATCCTGGACGCCATACAGAGATCGGGCGCTTCCATGAGCCACCATCACGGCATAGGCAAGATGTTCGGTCCCTGGCTTGAAGGCAGCATAGGGAAGAACGAATACGCCGTCTTTAAGGCCCTAAAAAAGCACTTTGATCCGGACAATGTGATGAACCCCGGCGGGACTCTGGGCTTCGACCTGCCGGAAGAAGCGAAACGGTTTTTAAAGGAATGACGCACGGATCAAACGGGGCTTCGCGCGTATCTCTCTCTTATGGTGTTCTTGTAAACCGGCGTTGAACCTATCATACTTAATGACAGAGGAAAAAAACATGACAAAACAGTTTGAAATTTATAAATGCGGGGAATGCGGCAATGTTATGGAAGTCATCGTTGCCGGAGGCGGTGAACCGGTATGCTGCGGCAAACCGATGAAGCGCTTAACGGAGAACACGACGGACGCCGCGCGGGAAAAGCACGTCCCGGTGATTGAGGAAACGGATGAAGGGTATATGGTCCGCGTCGGGCTGATTGCCCATCCCATGGAAGAACGGCATTACATTCAGTGGATAGAACTTCTGGCGGACGGCGTTTCGTACAGGAAGTTTCTGAAACCCGGGGACAAGAGCGAGGCGTTCTTCCCCCTAAAGGCGTCGCGGATTGTTGCCAGGGCATACTGCAATCTCCACGGCCTCTGGAAGGTGTAAGCGCCCGCTCCGTTTTTCCGTTGCGGTCATTTCCGGTTAAACAGGCCCACCTCATACCCCAGGGAGAGAGAAGGGATGTACCGCCGGTAACTCATCGGCGCGGAGCCTCCAATTTCCGTAACGCCTATATCGCTTGAGTACCGCAGATCGAAGAAGAAGGTTCCCCGCTTGCCGGCTTTGACCCCGAATTTAAAGCCGGCGCTGTACCCCAGGGAATCGAGGAGGCCGGGATTTTCGCCCGGGCGCATGGCCGGCCGTATTGCGTCCTCCGCGGCGTTATTGGCGGAAAGATACCAAATATAGTACACCCCACCGTATAAACTCAGCGTAAAAGGGCCGGGCTTGTAATTCAACTTGAGGAGCAGCGGCGCCATCAGGGAAACAAAGGCTTCTTCCGACACGGTGCCGTTCATATTTGGGATGCTGAACTTGTCTACGGTAAAAAGCGCTTCTCCCTGTAACGCGAGAAACACGCTGCGCCGGCCCCAGGGGAACCGCAGAAATTGGAATTCTCCCTGAAGAGCGGCTTCCCAGGTAAATCCCAATTCCTTGGGAAAATCGACCTCGAACACATAGAACCGGGGAGATATGCCGCCCCGTAAACCCAAATAGACCCACCGGCTTTTCCAGGCTCTTGTCGCGGCGTTATCAGATGCCGCGCCTCCCCCCCCGTTTTCCAGGGCGGCCTTTGCGCTCTCGGCTTCCGCCCTGGCGATTTCGGCTTCCGCTTTTGCGGCTTCGGCCTCCGCCCTGGCCGCCTGGAGTTTTTCGACAGGCGTTTCGGGAACCGGCAAAATCGAGTACAGCGACCAGGTAAAAAAAGGCATGTTAGCCAGGGCCTCGTCAAGCCGCCGGTATTCGAGGGCCTGCGAGAAAAGCAGGGCCGGGCCTTCAAGGTTCCAGAGCGATACCTCCGCCACCGAAACCCCTCCTTCCCGTGTGATTATCCCATTGACAAGATATTGCGGATTATGCGCCCGGTCCGCCGAAGAAAGCTTGCTAATCGCGGGCTGCGTCCTCAAGGTGCTTTTGGATTGTTTAACCGTGTATCCGCTTGTCCGCGAAATCCATTCCAGTTCCGTACGCATGGCCGACCCCAGCCGGGCCGCCTCTTCCGTGTTGGCGCCGCTAAAAGTCATAAAAAGAATGGGGACAGAATCTTCCGTCTCCTCAGTTTGAGCCTCCCCCATTTGAACGGCGGCAAGGGCCTGAATCAACGTGAAACATAAAAAGAATGAAAGAAACCGTGTCGATTCTTTCCGTAAATACGTACCATCCTCCCCACGCGGCATTTTCATGAGCCCATCCCGAAACCGGTTGACGGCGAGCATGATGATGGGGCAACGGCAACGCAATACGGTGAAATCGCTGTAAATCAAACGCCTCCATTGCAATAATCCCAACCGCGATAATTACAACATAACTCTAAACAGCGAAAAAAACAATGCCAAACTCGACGGATACAGGACCGCGGCCGGGCCCGCATATGACGGACCCGGCCGAAAAAAAGGCGGGCCTGAACGACCCGCCCCTTACTGTTTACGATTCGCCCGGAAAAGGCGCGCGGCGCCCGGTGTTACGGCTCGCCGTAGACAATGTTTTGCTCCCACCAGGATTCACACGGTAGTGTCGCCGCTTCCCAGTTCTTTCCGTCTGCGGACCATGCCACTTGGTTGATACCGTAGACAGTCGCCACGAATACGCCGTTCCCATAGCCCACGGCCCAGCCAGAGTTTGTTAAACGGGGAGAGAATGATGGCAGTTCCGCATCCCCCCAAGTCTTGCCGCCGTCTACGGACCAGACCGCCTTGTTGTCGGCAAGCGCCACGAACACGCCGTTCCCATAGGTCAGATTGTACCATTTGGTGGTAGGCGGTGTCGCAACAACCTTCCAGTTTTTGCCGTCATCGGACCAGGCCGCCTGGTTTCCCTGGTTGCTCCCGCCGGAGGCAACTGTCACGAACACGCCGTCCCCATAGACCGCAGGCTCCCATCTGGCGCCAGGCAATGTCTCCGCAACATTCCAGTTCCTCCCGCCGTCATCGGACCAGACCGTCTGACCGCCGCTGTCGTTCATGATAGTAGACACGAACACTCCCTCCCCGTAGGCCGCACGGTTATGATAGAAGTAATACGGCCCGGAAGGCGGTAGTGTCTCCGCAACATTCCAGTTCTTCCCGCCGTCATCGGACCAGGCCGCATAGTTGCCGTTTTGGGCAAGCGCCACGAACACGCCGTCCCCATAGGTTAGGTTGTAGGCGGCTATAATCTCGCGATCCGGCTCCGGCACTGCCTGCGCAAGCCGCGGCAGTGTCGCCGAAAGATTCCAGGTTTTCCCACCGTTATCGGACCAGGCCACATCGCCGTTGACAACGTTAATCGCCATGAACACTCCGTCCCCGTAGATTACCTTCCATATAGGACGGGCATCGGAATCGGAAGACGGCAGTATCACCGGTTCCCAGGTTTCCCCGCCGTCATCGGACCTGATCGCATAGTTGTCGGTACTGCTAACCGCCACGAACACGCCACCTCCATAGGCCACTTCGTCCCAGTAGACCTCCTTCCCCCAGTAGGATTCAGGCGGTAGTTCCGCTGTATTCCAGTTCTTGCCGTCCGTGGACCAGACCGCCTTGCCGCTGGACTGGGTAACCGCCACGAACCTGCCCGTTCCCCACTCCCAGCCCGCCTTTCCGTTGCCTTTCGTGGTGTTGATTACTACGGGGGCGCTCACCTTTCCGCCCTTCAGGAGCAGCACA
>JAIRSL010000276.1 GCA_031255475.1 Treponema sp. | reverse complement strand
CTTCCGCGGTCAAGGTGACCCGGTATTTAATGTTTGGCTTTAGCATAATTTCCTCCCGTTAGTATTATATCGGGAAAATCCTGAATAGATAAGTGCTTTTAGACTTCGGGGAGTACTAGGGCGTTTTGCGTGCTTTCCTTTACCGGACTGAGCATGAACCACATCAGCTTCTTGAACGGCATTTTGCGGTCCCGGCAGAAATCCTGTGTTCATTTCTTTGAACGGCGTTCATAGTCCGCCTTTTCTAATAGGGTTCGGATTGTTTCAAAACAAGTTTTTTCCCTATGATACCCTCCCGTTTCCGGTTTACCGCGGCTTCGGGAAGGTGTCTATCCCTTAACTTGTTGACAGAGGGACACCTCCCGGAGCGTGAACCCCGGCCCTCCGGTCAGGATACGGAATTGCCCACCCGTTTCGCAATCGCATCCACGAATTCCCAGGAATCCAGCGCCCTCGCCGGTTTGGGCCGGGCCAGGCGCGCAAGATCGCCGGTCATGTCCCCTTCTTCTATGGCGCGTACCGTTGCGTCTTCCAGGCCCCGCGCGAAGGCGGCCAGATCCGCAAGCCCGTCGAGTTCCGCCCGCTTTGCCAGAGCGCCGGTCCAGGCGAAGATGAGGGCGACAGGGTTGGTACTGGTCTTTTCGCCGTTCCGCCAGCGATAGTAATGCTGCTGTACCGTACCGTGGGCGGCTTCGTATTCCGCCGCTCCCGAAGGGGACAGCAGGACGCTGGTCATCATTGCAAGGCTGCCGGCAGCGCTGGCTACCATATCGCTCATCACATCGCCGTCGTAATTCTTGCAGGCCCACAGAAAGCCGCCTTCGCCCTTGACCACCCTGGCTACCGCGTCGTCTATGAGGGTGTAAAAATAAGAGACCCCCGCTTTTTCGCATTGGGCCTTGAATTCGGTTTCGTAAACCTGATTGAAGATTTCCTTGAACCGGCCATCGTAGGTTTTGGAGATCGTGTCCTTGGCGGCAAACCAGACCGGGAGCTTTGCGTCCAGGGCGTAACGGAAACACGCACGGGCAAAGCTTCGGATGGAACTGTCCATGTTGTGCATACCTTGGACTATGCCGGGGCCTGTCATATCCGCCACGGTGATCCGTTTCTCCGTGCCATCCTCCCCGGTATAGACCAGTTCCACCCTGCCCGGGCCGGGAACGGCCATTTCGGCGTTCTTGTACACGTCCCCGTAGGCGTGGCGGCCTATGACGACGGGCGCTTTCCAGGTGGAAACCGTGGGCCTGACGCAGGACACGGCTATGGGTTTTCGAAACACCGTACCATCCAGTATGGCCCGGATGGTGGCGTTGGGACTGGGATGCAGATTTTTAAGGCCGTATTCGACCTTGCGGGCGGCATTACTCGTGATAGTCGCGCATTTTACACCCACCCCCAGACGCAGTATAGCTTCCGCGGACTTGACGGTAACTTCATCGTTGGTATCGTCCCTGTTTTTTAGCCCCAGATCGTAGTATTCGGTCTTAAGATCCACCCAGGGCTGAATGAGCTTTTCTTTTACCAGCGCCCAAAGTACGCGGGTCATCTCGTCCCCGTCTATTTCTACCAGAGGCGTCTTCATCGGGATACGGGCAGTCATAGTTTCCTCCAAAAAACATATAAACTTTTATAGATACAAGTATACCCATAACCGGCATCTTGGCCTATAGTTTAGGCACGGGAATGTAAATGAGAGACGTAAGGAGCAGCCATGGAAGAACAGGTGATCGAGTTGGTCCTGGGAGACATTACGAAACAGGCGGTTGACGCGATAGTCAACGCCGCCAATTCAGGCCTTATGGGAGGCGGGGGAGTAGACGGCGCCATACACCGGGCTGCGGGGCCGGAACTCCTTGAGGAATGCCGCCGTATTGCGGAAGAAAAACGCGGCATAGGTCGAAGTCCTTGTCCGGCGGGGGAGGCGGTTATCACCGG
Source organism: Treponema sp. (assembly GCA_031255475.1). Taxonomy (GTDB): domain Bacteria; phylum Spirochaetota; class Spirochaetia; order Treponematales; family Breznakiellaceae; genus JAIRLK01. The sequence continues at coordinate 1,049 of JAIRSL010000276.1, read as the reverse complement.
AGCGGGGCGGCTTCCCTGCAAGTACGTGATCCACACCGTGGGCCCCGTCTGGCGCGGGGGAGGTCAGGGGGAGCCGGAGCTTCTGGCCTCCTGTTACCGGAACAGCTTGTTCCTTGCAGAGGAGCGGGGCCTCAAGTCCGTAGCCTTTCCAAACATCGCCACCGGAGTTTACGGCTACCCAAAGGAAGCCGCCGCCGGAACCGCATCTGCGGCGGTTAAGGAAACGCTGAGCCGGACGCCGGGGATAAGAAAGATCGTGTTTGTGTGTTTCGATGATGAAAACTATGCGATATACCGCCGTGTTCTGGAATTCCTCGGGACATTTTAACCGCCCCCTCAAACGTTCCCGCCGGATCACCAGCGGCTTATATTAGGGTAGTATTCTGATTAATCTAAAAATAATGGAGTCTGTTTCAAAACTTCGGTTTTGAAACAGTTTCTTGAGATAAAATTTTTAGAGACAGGGACGGAAAGGGACGGGTACGACAGGAAGTACCATTTGTTAGACGCGGTCTTTTTCAGCATCCGTTATTGCCGAGCTTCCAGTAGGATGATTACACTAAAAAGATGGATATAACTTGTGAAGTTTTATCCGGGCGTCTTCCGCTGTAAACTGCCACTCCACCAGTGTCCGCTTTTCGTTTCGTTCTGTCTGCCATGCCTCAAGTTCTGTCGATAGCTTTCCCAACGTGTCTTCTCTCTTACCGTAATAGTCGTTCATCGGTTTCGGCTTCCCGCTTCTCTCCCCAAAAGTTGTACCGGCTGTTCATCCATACGGATAACCGGCCGTTTTTCATTGTATGGCCGGTGATATTCATCAACCCTTTTTTCGACTATCACCGATAACCTATACAGTTGATGTGTAGGGGGACATAAATCGTAAAAAAGGGATATATAGCCGCCAAGACATTGAGAATCATGACATGGCACTTGACCGGAAATATTTGAAAGGTGTATATTGTCATTAAAGGCTTAACATAATGAAGTATCTTACGAATTCTTGTGTGTCGGCCACTATTTTTGGGGATGATTGGTATGATTTTTGCTCT
>JAIRSL010000240.1 GCA_031255475.1 Treponema sp. | reverse complement strand
GTAAGATTGTCGCAGAGATTCACTTCCTGATAAACGGAGTTAATCCCCAGCCGCCGGGCTTCCAGGGGGCTTGCGGGATTTATTTCTCCGCCGTTAAGGACAATAGCGCCCTTGTTTTTCTTGTAAACACCGGTAAGAATCTTGATGAGCGTTGATTTTCCCGCTCCGTTCTCGCCCATCAGCGAGTGTATTTCCCCACGGCGCAGGGTAAAATCTACATTGTCCAGGGCATGAACGCCGGGAAACCGTATGTCGATGCCGGACATCTTAAGGATAATATCGCTGCTGGTCATGGTATTTCCTTAAAAAAATCACCGGTCGCGGAAGATAAAATTTTCCGTGACCGGTGAACATTATACTCCTAATACTGCCTGCTTGGATAGGCTGTTTCGGCGTTGGTCCAGTCGAACTGGCCCTCTTCGGATTCTACCCACCAGGTGATGGGCTGCTTGTTGAGGATCTTTACCGCGGTGTCCATAACCTGAGGACCGAGCAGCGGGTTACACTCGATAGTAGCGTTCAGCTCTTTGCGGAGCATGGCGTCAAAGGCGCCTTTTACCGCGTCGATGGACACAATGATAAGATCGGTGCCGGGCTTCTTGCCGGCGGCGTTGATGGCGTCAATGGCGCCGATAGCCATGTCGTCATTCTGGGCAAAGAGCACGTCGATGTCATTCGCCTGGGGGCTCTTCATCCATGCTTCCATGACCTGCTGGCCTTCGGCACGGGTAAAGTTACCGGTCTGCCGGAAGATGGTCTTGTCATTGGGGTACTTCGCGATTTCCATGTTCCAGCCTTCGGTGCGGCCCACCTGGGCGCCCGAACCGGTAGTGCCTTCAAGAATGGCAATATTGATGTCAACGCTGCCGTCGTCTTTCTTCCTGCTGTTGCCGGTGGTCTTCATGTAGTTGACGATCCATTGGACGGCTTTCTGCGCTTCGGTTATCATATTGGAACCGATGAACGCGGTGATGTAATCTTCCTGCCTCTTGCCGGCGGCCAATGTCACCTGGCGGTCTACGCAGATAATGGGGATACCCGCATCTTTGACTTCCTGCAAGATCGCGTCCCAGCCGGTCTCAACTACCGGGGTAAAGCCGATAATATCGACCTTCTGCCGGATAAAGGAGCGGATAGCCTGCATCTGGTTCTCCTGCCGCTGCTGCGCGTCGGAGAAGATAAGCTCAATGTTCCATTCCTCCGCCGCGGCCTTTACCGAGTTGGTACAGGCGGTGCGCCATTCCGATTCCGCGCCAATCTGGGAATAACCCATCACGATCTTGCGGTCCATCCCCCTGGTTACGCCGCCCGCCGCAGCGCCGCCCGACGACTGCTGGCCGCCGCCCGCCGCGAAAGCCATGGACGCCACCGCGAGAATCAATAAAACGACAAACAATTTTTTCATTTCTCTCCTCCTGTGATTGATGTTGCATTGCGTGTATATACACGTGCATAAATATATATTGTAATACCATAAGTTTTTCGCTTCGTACATGAAAAAACTTATGGACTTTTGTTCATCTTTTTCTTTTTACAGGGGTGTCTTACCGGTGCGGGATAAAAAAATATAATTTATTACGATGGTTTTTGTGTTTTTTTCCACTTCCGGGGAGAAAGGCCGGTATATTTCTTAAAAATGAAACTAAAGTAATGAGGATCGCTGAACCCTATATCCCAGGCAATATCGGCGCTCTTCATGGCGGTATTCATTACAAGCTGCTTGGCTTTTTCTATGCGTACCCTGGTTAAGTATTCAACAAAATTTTCCCCCGTTTCCTGGGAGAATACGGTACTCAGATGGTTGGGGCTTATACCCACATGGCCGGCCACGGTATGGAGGGAGATGTTCTGGTCCCGGTAATGGCCGTCTATATACTCCCTGGCCTTGAGGATCACCGACTGGTAACGGCCTTCCATCCGGGAATCCCTGAATTCGATAACCGCCTCAAAGAGGGCCCGGATCTTCCGGTATAAGATGTCCCTGGAACCGGTGATCTCCTGTAATTCGGCCTGCCCCAGGCCAAAGGGAAGGATGGTTTTAATATCTCCGTTCAGTTCTTCCACGATCTTCGAGGCGGCAACAATGATTTCCCCCAGGATAAAGTATTCTAAAAGGGAGTTTTCCCCCGCGTTGTCCCGCAGGAGTTCCGTGTATTCCCCGATAAGGGCGTCTATGTCTTTTTTCGAGGCATACCGGAATTTCGCAAGCAGCACGTCCCCGTCTATGTTAAGCCGTCCCGCTTTGTCAACCAGATCTTCTCCGGCGGGGGTATTGGCGCTGTCCGCTATCTGCATAAGGCCCTGGGCGGCCTGATATTCGGCGACCTGTTCAGCCCGGAAGTAGGACTTGCTCACCTCTCCCAGACGGCTTGCAGCAGGGCCTATACCTACAACGGCTTTACAGACGGTATTCCGTTCCACTTCGTACTTGACGGCCTGGGCTATGGCATAAACCGAATCCTCTGCCGAATCTTTCGGCGGATCCCCCGCAGTACCGGGGAGCGCCCCTTCCTTAACGAGCATGACATGTTTTTTTTCGTCTTTTTGAAAGAGGATGACATTCGAATAGTTGCCGGTGATGGAACGGATGATAGATTTAACCGGGAAGATTTTTTCGCCGCCGTCATCCGGAGGGACAACAAGGATAACCGCAACGGTATAGGAACGGGCTACGAGATCGCCTATCCCCAATTCCCGCCCCTTTTCTATTGCTTCCGCCGCGGGTATCTTGCCGGTCACAAAATCGAAAAGCCACCGTTCCCGCAAAATATCCGAATGGGACTGTATTTGCCGCCGGAGATGTTCCATACTAAGGAACTTTTCCTTCTCTTCGTCTATGCGTTGGGCTATCTTATCCAGGGCCTGGAGCATATCCCGGGAAGACACGGGTTTTAAAAGGTATTCCTCCACGCCTATGGAAATAGCCTCCCGTGCGTATTCAAATTCGTCGTGGCCGGAAAGAATGATGATCTTTATCCAGGGAAGCGTTTTCCTGACTATGCGCGAAAGGGCAAGGCCGTCCATAAAGGGCATCCGTATGTCGGTGATGAGGATGTCCGGCTTGATGTCCTGTATCATAGAGAGGGCTATTTCCCCGTCCGGCGCTTCCCCCGCAAGGGTATAGGGGGTTTTCTCCCAGGGGATGTTGTTCCGTATCCCCTCCCGGACTACGATTTCGTCTTCTACAAGGAACACCTTATACATACGGCGCCGCCTCCGGTATCCGCAGAGTTACTGTCGTTCCCTTCTTGTATACGCTTGTTATCTTCAGGAGGTCTTTGCGGTTATAATAAAGTTCCAGCCGCCTGCCGACATTATAGAAACCGTATCCGGTCCGGGCCGCGCCGGGCGGAGAAACGCTTCCCAGATGCCGGCGGATTTCCTCAAGCTGTTCCTCCGTCATGCCTATGCCGTTGTCTTCCGCGCTGAAACACAGATACCCGGCCTCCGGCCAGCCCCGGACGAGAATGCGGCCCCGGCCCCGTTTATTTTTTATGCCGTGATACAGGGCGTTTTCCACCAGGGGCTGAAGCAGGAGCTTGAGGATGGTTTTCCCCGCCATTGCCGGTTCGTAATTAATCGTGTAATCCAGAATATCCCGGTAGCGTATCTTTTGAATAATAAGGTAGCTTTCGATATGCTTGAATTCATCCTGAACGCTGACCCATTCGCCGCCCTGGTTTAACGCGATGCGGAAAAAGTTCGAAAGCGCCCGCGTTATGGAGATAACCTCTTCATAGCGGTTTCCCTCGGCGAGCCAGACAATGGAATCCAGGGTATTGTACAAAAAATGCGGGGTTATCTGGGCCTGGAGAGCCTTCATTTCCGATTTCTGCCGGTTCCGCTGCTCCCGGATATTGGCTTCCATGAGGTTTTTGATTTTTCCCGCCATGGTGTTCAGGTCTTCGGTCAGGGCGGCCAACTCCTTCACCGTCAAAACTTCGGCCCTGGCGTCCAGATCGCCCTCGGCTATGCGCCCGGAGAGGGAGACCAGGGCGCCTATGGACTTGTCCACGCTGGACGCCACCGATACCTGAACGGCCACGGAAAAGGCCGTCACGAACAGCATGGTCGCCAGTTCTATGATGCCGATGATGAAAGCCCGCGCTTTGATAGTTTCGTTCTCCGCCGCCGCCGAATCTATCTCCAGGGCGATAAAATCCTGCAATATCTCCGATACCAGCAGGGCGGTTCCCCGGATTTCATCCAATATCCTTTCGTTATCGATCACCGGATAGGACGATTCCATCTGAAGGCCCAGGCGATCCACATACCGGGCCAGGGTATTCATGGCCCGGCCCGCCACTTCCAGAAGGTTGCGGTTTTCCCTGGCCGAAGTAGTACTCATGATGTCCCGCAGCCGGTCATTGATGTTTTGGATGATTTCGTACTGCTTGCCTTCCGAGAAAGATTTATTCCCCGCCACAATGTCCCACAGTTCATTGGACACATCGGTCTTGACGATCTGGGTAAGCCTCCTGGTCTTGCTGACATTGGTAATAAGCCGGTCGTAACTGTACGTGTTATATACGGAAAAAATCACGCTCAGCAAAAGGGGAATGAGCATGACCGTGATAATAACGATGTGGGAAGCCTTGATGGTTTTCTTGATGCCCTGCCCGGTAATGAGCGAATTGAGCCTTTTTGCAATATCCAGCGTTATACCCCGCGTCATACATCCCCGTTTTCAGTAACCCCGGGGCGGAAGGCCCGATAAATC
>JAIRSL010000198.1 GCA_031255475.1 Treponema sp. | reverse complement strand
CCTATATCGAGGCGGCTATAGTCCGGTACGGCAGGAATCCCCGGTTAGAAGACGCCCTGCGGGTATACCGCTCCAGGCGGGTGGAGGAACTGCACAACAGTTTTGCCGGCCTGTTCAACCGCCGGGAATACGAAAGCGCCCTTGAATTCATCCGGGCCGCCCTGGCGGAATTCCCCGGAAACCGCCGGCTTACCGCGGACCTGAACCTGACGGAACAGGCCCTGCGGCAGCGGTAAAACCCGGCTTGACAAGTTTCATTCGAAAAGTATAGGCTATCATAAAATAATTCAAGAGAATATAAAAACAGGGAAAAATAATGTCCGATTTTAAGAGGGTTATCCTCGTTGATGATAATCCGGTGAATTTAATGGTCGGAGCGAATATTTTACAGGGTTTATACCAGGTTAGTACCGTTTCGTCCGGGGAAAAGTTATTTAGAATACTCGATACCGTAAAGCCGGATATGATCTTGCTGGATATAGACATGCCGGTTATGAACGGTTTTGATATTATTCAACGCCTCAAAGCGGAATCCCGTACCGCGGATATTCCGGTGATTTTTTTGACCGCCGACAATAACATTGACTACGAAGCCAGGGGTTTTGCGCTGGGGGCGGCGGACTTTATCATCAAGCCCTATTATCCCCCTCTTTTGCGGAAGCGGATCGAATTGCATCTTTTGGCGGATTCGCAGACTCAAATTATCCGGAAATATGAACAAAAGGTGCAAATCCTTATTCAGAATAACAAGACCGCACTGGGCGATCTGCAAAACCGGATGTTGAAAACCGTCATAGAACTGGTGGAACGCAGGGACGAGGTTTCAGGCGGTCATGTGGAACGGACCCGGAGGTATGTTGAGGTACTTTTAGACGTACTGATTGAAAACAACATATACCAGGATGTGGTTGCTTCCTGGGAAAAAGATCTATTCCTTCAATCGACTATTTTTTATGATTTGGGCAAAATATCCGTTAAAGACGACATCCTGCTTAAGCCCGGTAAGCTGGCGGAAGATGAATACAACGAGATGAAAAAACATACCATCATGGGGGTCAAGATCATCGACGGCATCAAGGCGGGTATGGCGAAAAATTCCAGTGAGACCAGCATTTTTGATTACGCCAAAGAGGTCGCGGGGTTTCATCATGAAAAATGGGACGGAACCGGGTATCCCTACGGCCTTAAAGGGTATAATATTCCCTTGGCGGGCCGGATCATGGCCATTGCCGACGTATACGATGCCCTGATAGAACAAAAGCCCTATAAAAAATCCTATACCCACGAGGAAGCCGCCGAGATTATCGCCCGGGGCAAAGGGACGCATTTTGATCCCATCCTGGTGGACCTTTTTATCACTGTGGCCGAACAATTCAAGAACATCTCGAAACAAACCTGAATTGCGGCCTTGTCAGCCATTATAAAACCTTCTATAATTTTGCCATTATGGTAGACAGGGTTCTTATAGATACCTTGAATCTGAAAGCCCAAAATTTTGCCGCGCAATGGGCGGCTAAGATACGGAAAACGCCGCAGCTTAAACAGTACAGCGTCCTTTCCGGTGATGCCCTGATCGAACTCAACGTTCCTTTGTATTCCCAACTGGCCCGTACCCTGGACCGGGGGCTGGACCGGTCCCTGGTGGGGGATTTTTTTGTCACCATGGGGCGAAAGCGGATAGAGGAGGGGTTTCCGGTCTCCGAGACGATTTACGGGATTAACCTGACCGAACAGGTAGTTAACGATTACTTGATGAACGATTTTGCCCCGGACAACGCGGTCCGTATGTACCAGGCCATGGGCGCGGCTTTTAAGACGGCGGAATTTTTTCTGCTGGGCTGTTTTTACCTTACCAAAGGCTCTCTGGAAGCTATCTATACCATGATGAACAAGAACGATGCGGTTTCCGAAGCGCTTCTGAAAAAATATTTTCGGGATGACTTTTTCTTTAAGAGCGGCTAAGATCGTGCCATAAGGGGCCAATAATTATGGAACTCGGAGAGCATCTCAATGAATCGCTGAAATTCGTTACCGTATTTTCCTTTAAATTATTTGGCCGGGAAATACCGGTGACGGAAACGGTGATTGTCAGTTGGTTCGTGATGGCCATCCTTATCGTTGTATCGCTGTGCTTGACCCGGAACCTCAGACAGGTTCCCCGGAAAGCCCAGTGTATTCTGGAAAGCGCTGTGGAATTCCTCAACAACCTTTCCCGGCAGTACTTCGGTTCCCGCGCCGGGGCTTACGGCCCCTATGTCGGAACGGTGTTCCTGTTTTTGCTTTTGGCAAATATCATCCCCGTGATTTCCCCTATTGCGGCCTTTGGCTGGGAGCCGCCTTTTACCATTAAGCCTCCGGCCAGGGACATCAACTTTACCGCGGCCCTGGCGCTTATCTCGATACTGCTGGTCCTTTCCGGCGGTATCCGGGCCAGGGGGCTCAAGGGGTGGGCGAAACACCTCCTGTCGCCCGTGCCCATGATGCTTCCCTTCAACCTGCTGGAATATGTTATCCGGCCCCTGTCCCTGTGCCTCCGGCTTTTCGGAAACATCCTGGGGGGATACATCATTATGCTGTTAATAGAAGCCGTGGCGCCGATCTTTGCGCCGTCCATCCTGTCGCTGTACTTCGATTTTCTGGACGGTCTTATTCAGGCCCTGGTATTCACGTTTCTGACCATCCTCTTCATCGCCGAAGCGGTTGAAGTGGAAGAAGAGAAAAATTGAGGGCCTGTTGGCCCATAAAAACGTAAGGAGAACTTATTATGGAATTCATTTACTTTATCGGAGCGGGAATCGCGGTCCTCGCCGGTTTGGGCGCCGGTATAGGCATAGGGATTGCAACGGGTGGGACCGCCCAGGCTATTTCCCGGCAGCCCGAAGCGGCGGGCAAAATTCAGACCGTCTTCTTCCTGGGGATTGCCCTGGCGGAAGCAACGGCCATCTACGGCTTTGTGGTTGCCATCCTGCTGATCGTCCGGTAAGGCGCTTCTATGCTTGATTTTTCGGTTACCTTTTTCTTTACCCTCATCAACATAGGGGTTTTGTTCTTTATCCTCCGGGCCATCCTCTTTAAGCCGGTAACCAAATTCATGGAAGATCGGTCAAAGAAGATTCAGGACAGCATAGAACAGGCGGAAAAGGATAGAAATCAGGCGAAAGCCCTGTTGGTCCAACACGAGGAACGGCTCAGGAAGGCCGAAACGGAGGCGGACGCCCTGATCCGGCGCGCCCGGGAAACGGCGGAAAAAGAGGCGGCCGGAATAATCCGTTCCGGCAGGGACGAAGCGGACCGCATCATCGCCGAGGGGAAGATTCGGCTTGAGGCGGAGCGCAAGGCGGCCATGGCCCGATTCCGCTCCGAAGCCGCCGCCCTGGTCGTTGCGGCTTCAAGCCGGCTCTTGCGGCGGGAACTCTCCGGGGAGGATGCCCGGCGTCAGGCCGCCCTGCTTCTTAAAGACCTGGGGAATGTCTGATGTTTCACCCGGACCGCTGGGCCCTGGCCTTTACCGCCGCCTGCGGGGAGGACGTTGAGAATGGGTTTGCCGCCCTCACGGTTCTCTTTGCCTGCCTGAACCGCCTTCCCGTAAAGGAACTATGTTCCTCGGTTTCGGGCGAGTACCCCGCCCGCCAACTGGAGGAGATGATGCGCCGGGCCGCCGGGACTTCCCCGCGGCAAGGGGGGCTGGAAACGGCGATACGTTTTATCCTGCTCCTGGTGAAAAAAGGCTGCTTCCGGCAGGCCGGCCGGGTAATTGCGGAGATAGAAAACCTTTTGGACCGCAAAAAGGGCGTTGTCAGGGCGGTGGTGGAAGCGGCCGTCCCGCCCGATCCGGCGTTTGAGGCGGATCTGAAAGCCGCGCTGTGTAAAAAGCACATGGAACATAGTTCCGCGGAACACGGTTCCACGGAACATAGTTCCGCCGTTTCCGGGGTTACGGTTGAGATCCGTGTACGGCCGGAACTCCTGGGGGGATACCGGCTCATAATCGGCGGCCGGGTCTGGGACGCCAGTCTGCGGGAACAAATCCGCAACATGGCCCAAGCGTTGGGCGCCGATCTCGAGGCCGTTTCGCGGGCGGGCGTTTTCGATGGAGGTTTTGCATGACGAATTTTACGGACCTGGCTAAGGTCTTACAGGAACAGATAGAAAACTGGGAGGGAAGGCCTTCTTCCGGTTCCATCGGATTTGTCACCCAGGTAGGGGATTCGGTGGCTACCGTCTACGGCCTGGACGAGGCGGTGTACGGGGAACTTGTGGAGTTTGCCTCCGGCGCGGAAGGGATAGTCCTTAACCTGGAGGAAGATACCGTGGGCTGCGTACTCCTGAGCGGGGAATCCCTGGTGAGGGACGGGGAAGAAGTCCGGGGAACCGGCAAGGTGGTTTCCACGCCCGCCGGGAAAGCCCTTTTGGGCCGGGTGGTGAACCCCCTAGGAGAGCCCATAGACGGGAAGGGTCCCCTGGAAGCGGAAGAGTACCTTCCTGTGGAATCCCCCGCGCCGCCTGTCATAGACCGGGGCGGCGTGAACCGGCCCTTACAGACCGGCGCGTTGGCGGTGGACGCCATGATCCCCATAGGCCGGGGCCAGCGGGAACTCATCATCGGGGACCGGCAGACCGGTAAGACCGCCCTGGCGGTGGACGCCATCATCAATCAGAAGGGGAAGGGCGTCTACTGCGTGTACTGCGCCATAGGCCAAAAGGCGTCTTCCGTGGCGGCGATCATCAAAAATCTGGAACGGTTCGGCGCGATGGAGTACACCTTCGTGGTCCTGGCTTCGGCCTCGGATTCAGCGGCCCTCCAGTACCTGGCCCCCTATTCGGCCTGCGCCATGGCGGAATTCTTCATGCGCCGGGGAAAGGACGTTCTGGTGGTGTACGACGACCTTTCCAAGCACGCCGTAGCCTA
>JAIRSL010000174.1 GCA_031255475.1 Treponema sp. | reverse complement strand
GCCGGATCCGAATACCATCGCCGTCCGGGTTTTTCCATGTTCAGCCGGTTCATCATATTCCCTTCTTACTGTATCTTTAATGTTGAAAGGGCTATGATAGCGAACAGCCCGCCGAGTATCCAGAACCGGATTACCACCTGTGTTTCCGCCCAGCCCGATAATTCAAAATGGTGATGCAAAGGCGCCATCTTAAAGACCCGTTTTCTCCTGAGTTTATAACTCACTACCTGTATGATTACTGAAGCGACTTCCAGTACAAAAACCCCGCCTATAATGAGGATGAGTATTTCTTTCTTGATGATAAGAGAAATCGTGGCGATGACCCCGCCTAAAGAGAGGCTCCCAACATCGCCCATAAAAATTTCAGCTGGATGCGCGTTGAACCAGAGAAACCCGATGCAGGCCCCGACGATAGCCAGGCAGAACACCGTCAGTTCCCCGGCTTCGGGGATATAGGGAATGCCCAGATAGGCGGAGTAATCCACCCGGCCCGAAATATATGTAAGAATCGCCAGGAAGACGAAAACAAGCAGCAGAAGCCCTGCCGCAAGCCCGTCAAGCCCGTCGGAGAAATTCACCGCGTTGGATTCCCCTACCAAAAGCAGTACCGCAAACGGTATCCAGAGCCCCCCCATGTCTATCACGGGATTCTTGAAGAACGGTACGTACAAAACGGTAATTTCTTCGCCCCGACAGAAGTACAGAATCAGTGTTATGGCCAGGGCGATAACGGACTGCCCGCAGAGCTTTGCCCAAACCGGAAGCCCCTTCGAATTATGCCGGGTAACCTTGAGAAAATCATCGATAAAGCCAAGCAGCCCGAAACTCAAAAGCGCCCCTAGAGTAAGCCATACCATGCCGTTACCCCAGTCCTGCCAGAGAATGACGGCTATAAGCGTTGAAAAGATGATGAACAAGCCGCCCATGGTAGGAGTGCCGCCCTTCTCAAGATGGGTGGCGGGTCCGTCGTCCCGAACCGCCTGACCTATTTTGAATTTCTTCAGGGCCTCAATGATATGAGGGCCAAAGATGAAACAGATGAGCAGAGTCGTCAACGCCGCATACGCGCCCCGAACCGTCAAATACTGGATCACGTTGAAGGGGGTAAAATACCGGACCAATGGATACAAGAATTCCAAAAACACTTAAACTACTCCTTCCGCCGCTTTGACGTCCGCGGTTCCGGCGGCGGAAACCGTCCCCATTACCTGTTCCAGGGCGCAGCCCCGGGACCCCTTAAGCAGGACGAGATCTCCGGGCCGGATATACGCTCCCAGAGCCCGGGACAGCTCACCCATAGTATCGGTATGAAACCAGGGTATCTTGCGGCCTGTTCCGTTCCCACCGGTACCAGACTCCCCGACGGCGCTTTCGCTTCCCCCTTCGGCCGGGGCTTCGGCGGCGGCCAGGATATCTGCCGAAGCCCTGGTTTCAGGTCCAAAGAGAAACGCCATGTCCGCTTTGGAAGCCGCCAGAAGCCGGCCTATCCCGGCGTGGGCCACGCCGGAGGCCGTCCCCAATTCCAGCATGGAACCGATGACATACACCCGGCGGCCCGGCCAGTCAAGACTGTCGCAGAAGCCTATGGCCTCGGCCGTGGATTCGGGATTGGCATTGTAACAATCCCGAATCACCGTTACCGGTCCGCGGATGATCTCGCTCCTGCCGAACAGAGGCTTTACCGCGGCAAGCCCTTCACGAATGGCCTGAGAACTCACCGGGACCGCCCGGGCAATAGCCGCCGCTGCCAGGGCGTTCCTCAGATTGTGCCTGCCGGGCAGCCGGAATCGAACCGAAATCCCCTCCCAAGTAATTTCGGTTCCGTCTAGTCCAAAATTCTCGATTTTTTTTAACTCCTCAAGGTTTTTAGGGCCGTAAAAAACAACCCGCCCCCGGACTCCGGCGGCCATGGCTTCCCGAAAATCATCGTCTTCGGGAATCAGAGCCGTCTCGGTTCCGGAGAAACGGGAAAAAATCTGCATTTTCTCGTCAAGGATTGCTTCGCGGTTACCGAAAAATTCGATATGAGCAGTCCCGATCATGGTAATAAGCGCTATTTGAGGATTGAGCACCCGGGCAAGGGCGGCGATTTCTCCGGGTTTGTTCATCCCCATCTCAAAGATACCTACCTCGTGATGCGCCCGGACTTCAAACACCGACAGAGGAAGGCCGGTTTCGGAATTGAGGTTCCCCCGGTTCATGATCACCTGTTTTTCCCGGCCTATCATGGCGGCAGCTATTTCCTTGGTCGTCGATTTTCCGGCGCTGCCGGTACAGCCTATCCTCAGCAGGCCGGGAAACCCTTCCAGGTACACCCTGGCCGCGTCCTGGAGCCCCGCGAGGGTATCTTCCACCACCAGAAGGGATGCCCGGGCCTTACGGGCCCCTGCCTCAAGAGCCAGGGAAGAATCCTCCAGGCGGGAACGGGCGACCATGGCGCACGCGGCCCCGGCCCTGAAAGCCGCCTCCACGAAACGATGACCATCGGTAGACGTTCCCGGCAGGGCGACAAAAAGAGAACCGGGCCGTACCTCCCGTGAATCAATATATACGGACGTAAATCCACGCCCGGCGCCGGGGAATAGCAGGAGCTCCCCGCCCGTGGCCCGGGCCAGGGTCCCGTATTCCATCAGGAATGCGTCATCCATCGCCTCCCGGCCCTCCCTCTATCCTGATCTGTAAAACATCTTCAGGCAATTTCTTAATCAGGTTCAAATCCTTCTTCGCAATATTCTCTATACGTTCCGGGGATGAAAGCAGAGCCATCCCCGCGATGAGCCGCTTATTGTTTTCCACCCACTCTTCCTGGAGGGACTCCAGCTTCTCGATTTCCCAGACCAGTTCGGTATACTTGGCGGACTGCCAGGCGGCGGCGCCCAAACACAGGGGGATCGTCAGGGTAAGTACATACAACAAAATTCTCCGGCTCATGCTCTGCCATCCTCATCACAAATTTTTTCTACGACCCGGAGCTTGGCGCTGCGGGAGGATGGGTTGTTCCGCACTTCTTCGTCTGTAGGAACAACCGGTTTTCTCGTCAACAACTTGAGAACCCGGCGCCCATTACCCTCACATATCGGCTCTTCCGGGGGAGATGTACAGTCCTTATTTTTCTCCCGGAAAAAATTTTTTACGATTCTATCCTCCAGGGAATTGAAGGAGATCACCCCCAGCCGGCCCCGGACATTCAGAACCTTTAAAGCCCCTTCCAGAAGTTCCTGCAGGCGATCCAGCTCTCCGTTAACGGCTGCGCGCAAGGCCTGAAAGGTCTTGGTCGCCGGATGGATCTTCCCGTACCGGTAAGAGGGCGGGACCGACCTCTCCACGATTTCCGCCAGGGCCGCAGACCTCGTGACAGCCCCCACGGATCGGGCGGCCACTATGCCCCGGGCTATACGCCGTGAAAACCGTTCTTCTGCATTCCTGTAAAGGAGATCCGCCAGATCCCGTTCCGAAAGCCGATTCAAAAGCTCGGCCGCGCTCGGCCCGTGGCCGGTGTCTAGCCTCATATCCAGCTCTTCGTCCTTTCTAAAACTGAATCCCCGGCCGCTCCGCTCATAGTGATAAAAACTCACCCCCAAATCGATGAGAACAGTATCCGGCCGCTTCTCGTCACGGGGAAACCCGGCGAAAAAATCCTGGGCCCAACCGGAATGATACTTAATCCGGTCACCGAAACACCTAAGCCGTTCCCTGGCCCTTTCCTGTATGTTTCTGTCCGCGTCTACGCCGATAATTCTGAGGTCCGGAAATTTAGCCAAAAAAAGCTCACAATACCCACCCTCCCCAAGGGTGGCGTCAATCATGAGTTCTCCTTCTTGCCGGGGAGCGAGGTAACGTATTATCTCCTCCGGTAACACCGGCGTATGAATAATTTCCATGTAAGACCCCAAATCTTCCTTATAACTGTATTCCGTGAATACGCCTACAAAGACCCCATTTTTTTAAAGGCGGCTCGCGTTCCTCTGTCGCTGAACGCCTCGAACTCCCTGTACGCCGCCGCATCCCATAGTTCCATGTAATCCCCCTTGCCCATGACGGCGCATTCCCGGCTTAAACCGGCGAAATCCCTTAGGCTCTGAGGAACGGCAATGCGACCGCTCTTATCAAGCTCTGTCTTCTGCATGGGTACGATAAACCGGTAATGCAGCAAGCTGGCTTCCTCCATATCCAGAGATTGGGAATTCAACAGCTTTCCAGATAACTTTTCCCAATAATCCGGCGGCAATACCCAAACACAGTGTTCGAGTCCTTTGGTCAGGATAAGAGCCGGCGACTCAAGACACTCCCGAAGATCCACGGGGATGCTGATCCGTCCCTTCTCGTCCAAGGTATTTATGAAGATGCCGCTAAATTTTACCACCTTTTTTGACTATCCGTCCCTTTTTACCATTTTTTCCCACTATCGTTATTATCATTTTGATGAACGTACGCAGAGAAGTCAAGGACGGAAAGGCAAAAAATGTAAAAATTCTGAATTTTTTTTCAGCCATATACTATACAAATGTTTAGATTGTTTTAAT
>JAIRSL010000165.1 GCA_031255475.1 Treponema sp. | reverse complement strand
GCGATGTTCCGTAACAGCCAGGTTGCCACCATGACCCTCAAGGCCCTGAAAACCGCGGCGGTGATGGTCGGTACCCTGCCGGTGCTCTGCGTATATCCCTTCCTACAGCGCTACTTTGTGAAGGGTATCCTGATAGGTTCCATTAAGGGATAATCCGGGAATTCCACACCTTCATCCTGTGATGAAGCGGAATAAATAACAAGAAGGAGTTATGCTATGAAGAAGTTGCTCACGTTTCTTTGTATGGCGTCCATCGGCCTTTCCCTATTTGCGGGGGGCGGACGGCAGAGCGGCGGAGGGAGCGCCGCTTCGGGCGGGGGAACGGTCCCCCAGGGCTACGCCGTGCCGGTCAGCCAGGGCGGTGAACTGACCGATACCTTTACGATTTTTCTCGGCGCGGTTGTCATGTCCCCCGATGATACTGTCATGCAGCGGTACCTGAAAGAAAAAACCGGCATAGATTTCAGGATCCGGGGTATCCAGTCGGACGATGTGCAGACCAGCGTTAACCTGATGCTTGCCAGCGGCGAAGCCTTGGCCGACATGCTGATTTTGGGCAGAGACATGGTAATCAGAAACGCCCTGATAGATTCGGGAAAGGTGATGGAATTGTCGCCCCTGTACAACAGCGCCACGCTGAAGACCATTCCCAACATTCCGCAAAAGATAAAAGACTTTGTTACCGAATCGGACGGGAAAATGTACGTGTTTCCGGGCAATTATGACCAGAACCCGGACGATCCCTTTCCAGGCTGGGCTCTGAACGCCTTCTGGATCAGGACGGACCTGATGGAACAAGCGGGGGTTACGGAACAGGACATCTCCACCTTGGCGGGCTTTGAGGGGGCCCTGCGTAAATTCAGAACCCTAAGAAATCCCGCGGGTACTCCCATGATTCCCCTGAGCTTTATCCAGGGGGGCCAGCAGGAAAAGACCGTTCTCGCCATGTTCGGCGTGGACATGGCCAATGGCGTCAGCGGCATGCCGCCGGTCATGAACATTGGCGGCAGACCCGTCTTCGCCTTTGAAAATCCCGATTATCTTGAGGCCTACAAGTGGCTGAACCGTATGTACAACGAGGGGCTTATCGACATGGAGGTTACCACCCAGAGCTCCGAACGCTTCCAGGAAAAACTTGAAAGCGGCCAGTTCGTCGCTTATGTGGGCGAGGGAGGCCAGGGCTTATGGGACTACTGGAAGGAGATGTGGGGGCCGGAGGATAACCCCGCCAAGTGGTACATGTACCCCTTCCAATCCCCCCGGGTCCCCAACAAGACCAAACAGGCGGTCAGCTATGTGAGCCCTTACCCTTCGCATGATATCTTTATCAACAAGGATACCCGGCGCCTGAACGCGATCATGCACTACCTGGAATGGGCGCAGGAGCCGATCTATTACCGGCAGCATGAGGTATCGGAGGGCCCGGAGGGTACGACCTGGTGGTTTACCGACGCCGAAAGACGCCAGTGGCAGTTTGAGCCGGAGTATGAAAGGGACAGGAATTCCGGCGACGCGGCCCGTGCGGCCAGGGTCACCCCGGGACTATGGCAGGCAAATACCTCCAGCAAAGAGTGGTATCCCTGGTTCACCCAGGCGGCGGGCAGCGCCGCGCCGGGGAATTATCTGACCCCCCAATATAGCCAATACATTGGGAACGAGATCGTAAACCACCGGGCCATAAACGCCATGGATATGGTGCAGGCGCCTCTTGGCGGGGTCATCGTGGACAACCTGCCCACCCTGAACCAGGTACGGGATGAGTACACCGCCAAGATGATCATGGCGGCAAACACCGCGGCCTGCGAGGCGGTATACCGGGAATTCCTGCAGATGCTGGAGGCCCGGGCCAACTGGTCCGGCATGAAGGCCGAATGGGAACGGCTGTATAATTCGGCGCGTTAAGCGTTATAATCGTGTGATAACCATAAGGAGCGGGCCGTGATAACACCGATCATGAAGAACTGGAAATTCACCCTGGGCGATCATGAGGGAGCGGAAACGCCGGTTTTTGACGACTCCGCCTGGAGAAGCCTGGATCTGCCCCACGACTGGCAGATTGAAAACAACCGGGACCCGGACATGGAAGGCGGCTCTTCCCAGGGTTTTTATCCCCGGAACCAGATCGGATGGTATCGGTATCATTTCAACGCTCCGGCGGAGTGGAAAGAAAAGTGGGTGCAGATCCGTTTTGACGGGGTACAGCGTTTTTCCTCGGTCTGGCTGAACGGCCTTAAGCTGGGCGGCCGCCCTTATGGTTATGTTCCCTTCGATGTTGATCTCAACGCCGCGCTCAACTACGAAAAAGAAAATGTCCTCGCCGTCAGGGTAGATAATATCACGGGCGGCGGGGACCGCTGGTACAGCGGCGCGGGGATTTACCGGCAGGTACAGCTATCGGTAAGTGATAAAATGTTTATTCCCCGGGACGGCGTAACGGTAACAACCCTGCGCCTTGATAATGACGCCGCCCGTATCCGCGTGGCTGTCGAGGTGCTCAACAGGGGCGCCGCGCCGGTACAGGCCGAAATAAAGGGATGTATCACGCCGCCCCAGGCCGGCGCTTCCATGGCTTTTAGCATACCGGTACACTGCGCCGGGGAAGGATCTTCCCTGGCGGAGGCGGATATTGAAATAAAAACCCCCCTCCGCTGGGACCCTGACAATCCGCTCCTATACGGCCTTTCCCTCACCCTGGGCAACGACACGACCCCCCTGCGCTTCGGCCTGCGGGAGGCCCGTTTTGACGGCGAGGAGGGTTTTTTCCTCAACGGCAAAAACATCAAGCTCAAGGGCGTCGATCTTCACCACGACGGGGGTGCGGCGGGCGCGGCGGTTCCCGAAGCAATTTGGCGGCGCCGGTTCAAAAAGCTGAAAGACTGCGGCGCCAACGCCATCCGCTGTTCCCACAACCCCCAGGCGGCGGAATTTTACGATCTGGCCGATGAAATGGGTTTCCTGCTAATTGATGAACTCTACGACAAATGGACGCCTTCGAATCTTTATTACAAAGAGTTCTTTGACGAGTGGTGGGAACGGGATCTTGAAGCTATGATCCGGCGGGATCGGAACCACCCCTCGGTGATTCTGTGGAGCGTGGGAAACGAGATTGAATTCCAATTCCAGGAACATTTTTACGAACAGCTAAAGCTGATGTGCGAAAAAACCCGCGCCCTGGACCCTTCCCGTCCGGTATCGGCCGCCCTTATGCCTCCGTGCTTTAAGGACTACGACGATCGCGCCCCGCTGGAAAAAAA
>JAIRSL010000114.1 GCA_031255475.1 Treponema sp. | reverse complement strand
CCCGTTTTTTTCAAGAAGATGAGGTTTTAGGGGAGTGATATGGCTGATCAATACCAGTTAGTTACCTTTCAGCTTGGGGAAGAGTTGTACGGTATTAATATTATGGATGTCAAAGAGATAGTCCGGGTTCAGGCTATCCGGGCGATCCCCAATGCCCCCGTATACGTTGAGGGTATCTTCAACCTTAGAAGTGAAATTATCCCGATTATCAATTTACATAAGCGGTTTCATCTTAAAAAAATGTTTCATTCCGAGGAAGATGACCTTCTTTCGGGGTTCATCATCATCGATGTTGACGGAATGAAGCTGGGGGTGATCATAGACCGGGTTTCCCGCGTGGTGACTATTGAAAAAGAGGATATTCAGCCGCCGCCCCAGATGCTGACCGGAATAGGGGCCGAGTATATCCAGGGAGTGGTGCGCCAGGACCAGGGGTATCTTATCATCCTGGACATACGGGACCTCTTTAATCCCAAAGAATTGCAGAAAATTGCCGATTTGCGGCGGTAAATCCCTGAACCTGTAAGGTCGTAGGTATACATGAAAATCGAAGTCTATTCTCCGACTATCCGAAGAAAGGAGATGGCCGCTGTTTTGACGGCTCTGGTGGAAGACAAGGTTGGTCCGGGGGAACAGGCGAAGCTCCTCATTCAGATTGCCAGGGAGT
Organism: Treponema sp.; assembly: GCA_031255475.1. GTDB lineage: Bacteria > Spirochaetota > Spirochaetia > Treponematales > Breznakiellaceae > JAIRLK01. Next base: position 2,786 of record JAIRSL010000114.1, on the reverse strand, counting down.
ATTTCCACTACGATTTTTGCCTTGCCCTGCGGAGCCCGGCCCTTGCGCTCTACCTGGCGCTGCGGGCCGTGAACCTGGAGGACGGCCAGGGGGTGGCGGTTTCCGCCCTTTCTCCCCGGTATTACGGGGAAATTATACGGGAACTGCGGCTTAAACCGGTGTACTGCGACGTGGCCCCCGGTACGGCCGTGATGAGCCCGGAAACCCTTCAGGCGGCTCTTTCCAGGGAGGGGGCCCGGTGCGTCGTGGTGAACCATACCCTGGGGTATGTGCCGGACATGGCGTCCATAGCCGGGATGGGGCTTCCGGTCATTGAGGACTGTTCCCAAAGCTGCGGTACGGTTATGGGAGAAACCCGGGCGGGGTCTTTCGGGGTGTTTACGATTTTGGGCCTTGAGGAGCGGGACATGCTTACCGCCGGGGGCGGCGCTCTCCTCTACGCGGTTAACCGCCGGGACGCCGGGGTTCTGCGGGGGATTACCCCCCTGGGAGAGAACGGCCTTCCGGACATGAACGCCGCCATGGCGGTGATCCAGTTCAGGGAAGCCGCCCGGAACATGGAGAAACGCCGGGAAATCGCCGCCGCCTATATCCGGGCGGCCCTGCGTACCCGGCATAGCCGGTTTGTTCAGCAGGGGGAGTGGGATTACAACAACTACGCCTTTCCCCTGATCCTTGAAACGGGTATGAAGGATGTTAAGGCGTATGCCAGGCGAAAGGAAATCGCGGTGGAAAACGCTTTTGGGGATACACTGGCTGGTTCCGGCGAGGTTCCATCCGGCCTGTGTCCCGAAGCCTATTCGCTGTCTTTAAGAACGGCGCTCTTCCCCCTGTATCCGAGGCTGGGGGCGGCGGAGACCGAAAAGGTCGCTAAACTTATCATGACCCTTCCGTAAGGAGGAGGTTCCGAGATGGCCGAGGCAAAACGGGCCTTACTGTTTGTCAATTTCCACAAAGCGGACGCCCGTGCGTTGGCGGACGAAATAAAAACGGAACTCGACCGCCGGGGGATAGAGCCGGTATCGTATCCTTCCGGGGATACGGCGGATTTTTCTCCGGAAAGCGGCTTTGATATTGCCGTGAGCCTGGGAGGGGACGGGACGGTACTCTATACCGCCAGGGTCGTTTCTCCTTACGGTATTCCCATTCTGCCCATTAACATAGGAACCCTGGGGTTTATCGCGGCGGTGCGTCCCGGCGAATGGGTCTCCGTGTTTCGGAAGTGGCTTGCGGGGACCGCCTGTATTTCCCGGCGGCTCATGCTGGATTTGGCCGTGGAGCGCGGGGGTAAAACCGTGGTCCGGGCCGTGTGTCTGAACGATGCGGTTATTTCTGCTTCGGGGATAGCCAAGATAGTCCGTCTGAAAGTTTCGGCGGATATAGGCGGGGCGGACGGAGAGCCCCTGCTCCTGGGACATTACCGGTCGGACGGGCTTATCGTTGCCACGCCCACGGGGTCCACCGCGTATTCCGTGGCCGCCGGAGGACCCATCGTAGACCCGGAGATTGAGGCGGTCGTCATCAACCCCATCTGCCCTTTCACCCTGTCGAACCGCCCTATTGTGGTCCCCGCCCACGAGACGGTGATTGTGGAGGTAGAGGCGGAACAGCGGAGCGGCGTACTCCTCACCGTGGACGGCCAGACGAGCGAACTGCTGGAACCGGGTGATCGTATCCTTATACGCAGCGCTTCCTGCCGTACCCGGCTTATCGCTTCCGGGCGGGAGGCTTTTTACACGGCTCTGAGGACAAAACTGAACTGGTCCGGCGTACCGGGAGAATATTCCTCAAATTCCTGGGACGCATCCCGGGGAGGTGGTCATGCTTGAAGAACTTACGGTTCGTAATTTCGCCCTGATAGACAACCTTTCCCTTTCTTTTGAAGGGGGGTTCACCGTTCTGACCGGCGAGACCGGGGCGGGGAAGTCAATCATCGTGGGCTCTCTGAGCTTTTTGCTTGGGGCCAAGGCGGGCGCGGAGGTAATCCGTACCGGGGCCGGAGAGGCGGCCGTTTCCGCGGTGGTTTCCCTGGGACGGAGGAGCGCCGACGCGGAAGCCTGGCTCGCCGCCAGGGATATTCCGGCCGAAGACGGCAGGATCATTGTCAGGCGTACCGTCAAGAGCACGGGCAGGGGCGGGATATACATTCAGAACGTGCCGGTTACCAGGAACGATCTTGAGGAATTCATGGCCGTTCTTTTCGATCTCCACGGCCAGCACGCCCACGAATCCCTTATGCGGAAAGAAAACCATCGCCGTTATCTGGACCGGTTTGCCGGGCTTGAAGGAGAGGCGGCGGAATTTAACCGCCTGTTCATGACCCTGGCGGACCGGAAGAAGGCGTTTGAGGCATCGGTAAGTTCCGGGCGGGACCGGGAGATGCGGCTTGAGGTTCTGACCTACGCCGTGGAGGAGATCGCCGGGGCCGCCCCCAGGAGCGGGGAGAGCCGGGAACTGGAAGCCGAAGCCGCTCGGCTCGGTTCCTATGAAAGGCTTGCGGCCCAGGTGAACGGGACCGCCGCCGCCCTCTTTGAAGAGGATGTCTCGGTGCTGAGCCTGGCCCGCCGGGCCCGATCCGCCCTGGAAAGCGCCGCCGCCATAGACGAGGGGGGGCTTGCCGCCATGAGGCAGCGCATGGAAGACCTCTACTATGAGGCGGAGGATCTGGCCGAAGAATTCCGCGCCTACAGGGACGGTCTTACATCCGACCCGGATCGTCTTGAGGAGGTGGAGGAGCGGCTGGCCTTGCTCTACCGTCTGAAAAAGAAGTACGCTCAAGGCGCGGG
>JAIRSL010000113.1 GCA_031255475.1 Treponema sp. | reverse complement strand
GCTACCATTCACGATCTTGTGGCGTGTATAGGTATTGCCGACAATCCGGTTGATTTCGATTCCCTGGACCACGAACCATGCCGTATATTCATCATGACTCTTTCCCCGCTGGAGAAGACCGGCCCGCATCTGCAATTCCTTGCGGAAATCAGCCTGCTCTTCAAAAGTTCCGAAAAACGGGCGGAAATTCTCCACAGCGCTTCACCGGACGATATTCTGCGGGTTCTTGCCGAATAGAGTTTACGGCTTTTCCCCGCCGCGGACCATACTCCGGGGCTCAATTCCTCCCGGAAGCCGGCGGGGTTCGGGTTTGTCCCGGACAAATTCCATGCCTCTGTCCGCGTTAACGGGCGGACAGATACGGCGGCTTCCCTTTACTGTACTTTCTTCAACTCTTCCGCGGCTAAACGCTTGACCGCCTGCGGCCAGTCAACGCCCTGAATGGAGCGCAGGGCGGGGGCCGCTTCGGAACGGCCGGTCTGTCCCAGGGCGGGGATAAGCACCCGCATCATGCGTTCATCGCTCTGCCGCAGGGAGCCGTCCCGGAGTTTCTCGTTGATAATCCCCACGAAAGACGACAGGAGCCGGACGGACTCGTCACTCGCCAGGGACGCCAGGGCGGTTACGGCACCGAACTTTTCTTCCTCGTCGTTCCCTCCCGTATACGAACGCTCCAGGAGAGGGTATACCAGCGTATTATCGGTTTTATACCGGTTTATCATGGAAATACACAGTTTGCGGATTTTCACCAGGTCCATCCGCTCTAGAAGATTCGCGGTTACAGATCTCCAGGCTTCTATGTAGGACGTAACCGCAAAATCCGACTTAACATCATTGGAAACCGAAGAATTCTCTATGGTCCGGAGGGCTTCGTATTTGGTGCTATAGGGGTAGGAAGGGCTTTGAATGAGTTCGGTCATGGGTTCCACAGGATCTTCCAAAATTTTCGGCAGACTTGCTTCGGCCTGGCGTTTTACCGTTTCGGAATACCATCCGATAGAGGCAATGTATACCGGCAGATAACCCTTTGGATCGCCGTAATTTTCCAGAGAAACAATAGCGCCGAAGGCGACCCGTTCCCGGCCCTGACTGTTCCTGGAAGCCCTCCCTGCATTCATGTCATTCAGGGTCTGAATAACCTGGGGCAGAAAATCGACGGCCTTCATCTTCCCCAGGGCAATGAGGATTTCCCCCTTGACAATGGGATCGGCAAAGATGGTCTCGGCCCGCCAGAGGTATCCCGCAGAGGGGAGATGCCCGGCCTCCCCCAAAAGTTTTGCCAGGGTTTTCATGCTTTCGTTCGTGGCTTCAATGTTCTGGTTTCCCTTAACGTTAGGATATTCCATCACAAGGCGTTCCAGAACCCATGCGTAAAAATCCGTGGCGTCCGGTAAATCCGAGTTTACCGCTTCCTGGAATACCTGGTTCTTCTCCACCGCCGCGGAAGCAAGACTGTACATCTGCTGATAAAATTCCATTTCCTGGGAAGCGCCGAAAACGGCCGCCGCCGTAAACACTAATAAACCGGCCAAAAAAGTACGTTTCATGCTTATTATTCCTTCTACTTCTCCGTCTGAAAATTCAAAAATCACAGAATTTTTTCCAAGCCTGCCTTTTTGGGAAAAAATTCAACATTTCTGCATATATCGAATATAATAGAGTATCATACTTTAAAAAACGAATTTATGATAGTAGTCTATACGGATAGCGGGACGCCTGCGGGCGCGGTTGTTGATTGAATGATGTTGCTTGAATGATAAGGAGAGATGTATGCGGGTTTCAGGACGATTTATAACCGATGATTTGGGCAGAGTTTTGATTCTGCGGGGCTGTAATCTGGGAGGAAGTTCCAAAGTACCGGCCGATCCTCCCGGCGGAACCCATTTGAGCGGTTCCCTCGCGTCCCCGGCGGGGGTCTCCTTTGTTGGCCGTCCCTTCCCGCCCGAAGAGGCGGAGGCCCACTTTGACCGGCTGAAAAATTGGGGGTTCACTTTCATACGCTTTATCGTCACCTGGGAAGCCCTGGAACATGAGGGGCCGGGTATCTACGATGAAGCCTATCTGTCATACCTCAGGAAGATCCTCCTTATCGCGGAGGAAAAGGGGATATCCGTGTTCATCGATCCCCACCAGGACGTGTGGAGCCGCTGGACCGGGGGCGACGGCGCTCCCGCGTGGACCCTGGAGAAACTCGGCATCGACACGGAACGCCTGGACACCGCGGGGGCCGCCCTGACCCACCAGCGCTACGCCGCGCTCAACAATGGGGCGCAGTACCCCCAAATGATCTGGCCCACCAACTACAGCCGGTACGCGGCGGCCACCATGTTTACCCTCTTTTTCGCCGGGAACACCTATGCCCCGGAAACCACGATAGACGGGGAGAGCGCCCAGGACTGGCTTCAGGAGCGGTATCTGGCCTGTATGCGCCACTGCTTCAGGCGGCTCAAGAACTGTAAGGCTATCGTGGGCTGGGGGACCATGAACGAACCGAACGCCGGGTTTATAGGATACCGGAACCTGGAAAACATGGAAAACGTGACGGTTTTTCAGGGGCCTGTCCCCTATCCCCTGGACGCCATGGCCGCCGCTTCCGGGTACAGCCGGGAAACTCCGGTCTACGCCACGGGCATCCGGGGTGTCCGCGTGACCGGAAAGCGCGTCCTTAACCCGGAGGGGCTTTCCATCTTCAGGGAAGGTTACGAGTGCCCCTGGAAGCGGGCCGGGGTCTGGACGGATGAAGGCGGCGTCCCCCGTCTTTTACGGAAAGACCATTTCGCAGCGGCAAACGGCAGGCCGGCGCGGTTTACCGGCGATTTTCTTGTCCCCTTCATGAGGCGTTTCATTGACCGCATGAGGGAGGTCAACCCCGGCGCACTGATCTTCATCGAAGGGACTCCCATGGGGGAACACCCTGCCTGGCCCGAGGGCAGCCCCAAAGGTGTGGTGAACGCCTTCCATTGGTACGACGGACTGACTCTTTTCACCAAATCCTTCCGTTCCTGGTTCAATGTCAATATCGAAACCTTCCGGCCCGTTTTTGGCCGGAAGAACGTGACGGCCCTGTTTATACGGGCCATAGGGAAAGGGGTCGTCTGGGCCGGGGAGCACATGGGGGACATACCCTGCCTTTTGGGGGAATTCGGCCTTCCCTTCGACATGAACGGGAGAAAAGCCTATAAGACCGGGGATTACCGCCTGCACGAAGAGGCCCTGTCCATGTATTACGATGCGATAGACGCCCATCTGCTGAGTTCCACAATATGGAACTACACGGCGGACAATAGCAACGAATGGGGGGACGGCTGGAACGGGGAGGATCTGTCGATTTTTTCGGGCGGTCAGGGCCGGGCCGAGGCAGGATGGCTCCGGCCTTATCCCATGGCGGTCGCGGGCGTTCCCCTTGCCTTTGGCTGGGACCGGAAACGGAAGGTTTTCCACTGCCGGTTCCGTGCCGACCCCCGCATCCCCGCTCCCACGGAGATATTCGTCCCCGCCAGGTATTTCGGCTCAAACCCGGCAGTATCCCTCCGGGCCTTTTCTGCGGACGGCGGTTCGTCCGGCCTTAAAGCGGATTACAAGCCGGAGGAACAGCGGCTTTTTATACGGAACGAAGGCTATGAGGGGGAAGCGGAAATCGTCCTGAGCGGTTAGAGTCTTCCCGCAATGGGGGAAAGAAGCGTCAGCCGGGGTTTCCCGAAATAGGGTTCGGTCCTGCCCGGTTCGGGGATGCCGGAGTCGTTCGCCGGTTCCGCAGCCAATTCTTTGGTAACGGGCATGGGAAGAGGGTAGGATGCAAAGGTATCCTCTATCTTCTGCTGGAATTCCAGGATGCGCGAAATGTAGTCCAATGTCCGTTTGGGAGCGCCTTCGGCATTTATCCGGCCGGTGCCCGCATTGTACATGGCCAGGCCGGCCACCGTGGAGCCCCCGGCGTCCAGGCACCAGCGCAGATGGGCCATCCCGTAATAAGCGTTCACCGAGGGGTTAAAGAAATCCGTTTCTTTCAGCTTGGGGAAACTGAGGTTATTAAGCTGGAAAAGTCCCCGGTCTATGCTGCCGTTCCGGTTTGTTTTGTTGATCGCCGTGGGGTTAAACTGGCTTTCCACCCAGCAGAGGGCAAAGGCCAGGCTCGGAGAAATATCGAAGGCCGACGCGTTAGCCAGAATAGCCGCCGCCGCTTCCGCCGAGGAGGTTCCGGCTAAGAAGCCCGCAGGCTTGAGTACCCCGGCGAAAAAGGCTACTACCCATTGCTGTTGGACCTCGTTCCGGTATGCGGACAGGATGGCGTCTCCCTGCCTTCTGGAGTGATGGTTAAACGCCGGGACCGGGAACTCTGCCGCCGGAACCGCCGCCGGGGACGCAACCGGCGGACTTTCAATCCTGGGATTCCCTGCCTGAACCGGTATGGCGGCGGCGAATTTACGGAAAGATGCCCCTGTTTGAGCCTCAAAGTGCGGAAAAACCGAGAAAAAACACAGCCACGCACTCACCACCGCGCTACAGAAAAACGGATATGCCACATCAGCAGACATAACAATAAAGGGGTTTTTCATCATACTTAAATTAATACTGAAATCCGACAAAAAAAACAATGTTGTCAAATTAAAATTCGAAAAATATTCGAATTTTTTCTATAAAAGGTATGATTTGTAGCGAAGGATTTCATGCCCAAGAGCCCTCTCACCGGTTCGCGGGGGAACTTTAGGGTGTTATTAGGGTATAAAACCCTGAGTCTAACCACCACTAGAGAACAACATACCTCGTTCTTCAGGGCGAGGTTGTCGATTAACGGAATTTTCCCAAAAAATACAGCCCTAAAAGGGGTGATACGCCCGAATTTCCTTGAAGCCACCGGAAAAAAGTCTCTGTAAACGTAAAATTGGCGTTTGGATGCGGTGTTTCCGGCAGAAACGTATTATCGACAAAAATGCCAATATATTATATTAATTTATGAAAAGACAAAACGAGAATACAGGTAACATGGAGAAACAAGGGAGCGCAGCATGGGACGGATAAAGAGCGCGCTGGAGATAGCGCTGGAACGGACAGAGTCGGTCAAAAGCGATAAAACCGGCATAGAACAATTTGAAGCGCGGCAGCAGGGGAAACGGCTTGCCAATGAATTCCTGGCGGGAAGCGCGTCACTGGAGGAGGGGATTAAAAAATGCCCTAAGGATCAGCAGGCCGCCCTTAGACAGGGCATTTTCGATGTCCTTAACGCCCAAATCACCCTCCCTTTAGCCAGGGAAGACGAAAAACGGATAGAGATAACCGGAAAGGGTTTACAGGCAATCATAGGAGACCACCGCTTTACCGCCCTCTACAAGCAGTTTACCCAGGCCATGGCCCAATACCTGAATGACGCCGTCCAATACGAGGAAGCGATTAAGCGTCAATACGCCCCCAAACTGCGCCAGAAAGAGGAAGATCTTTCCCGCCGCCTTGGCCGGGCGGTGCGGATTGACCCTTTTCAGGACGCCGAATTTGTCGCCTTTTACAACCAGAATATGACGGCCCTTAAGGCCAACTACCAGGGAATGGTGGACCAGGTTCGGGAACAGGCGGCGGCGCTGTTCGGAAAGGCGTAACTGCTTTTTAAAGGCCCGCTTACGGGGAATCCCCGCTGTCCGGCGTTACCTCCCCGTTTGGGAGGCTGCGGCGGACCACGAACTGTTGCCTGGGCGCCCAGAGATTTTCCGCCTCCCCGGCCGCCTGGTCAAGGAGGGATTCCTGAACCCGGAACGGGCCGTCGCCCGCGGCGGCGGAAGGTTCCTGGCGGACCCACCGGCCTTCGCTGTTTAAAAGCCAGGACTGGCTGTTGTCCCGGAAGCAGGCTTCTAGAACGGCCCTAACGCGCTCCTGTATGTCCTCCTGAAGAACCGGGAACATGAGTTCCACCCGGCGTTCCAGGTTCCGGGGCATCCAGTCGGCGCTGGAAAGGTAGAATTCCTCGGTTCCGGCGTTGGCAAAATAGAAGATGCGGGAATGTTCCAGGAAACGGTCCACAACGCTCACCACCCTGATATTTTCCGAAAGCCCCGGAAGACCGGGGACGAGCATACAGATGCCCCGGACATTAAGGCGGATGTTCACCCCCACCTGGGAAGCCCGGTACAGGGCGCGGATAACGCCGGGGTCTGCCAGGGCGTTCATCTTCGCCATGATGCGGCCCGGATTCTCCCGGCTTGAGCGTCTGGCCTCCCGGTCTATAAGTTCTATAAGCCGGTCTTTCAGGGTTATGGGGGCAATCGTCAGCTTCCTCATGGAGGAGATCGCCGAGTAGCCGGTGATCATGTTGAAGAGGAGTCCCGCGTCAAAGGCAATGTCTTCCCGCGCGGTAAAAAGGCAGATGTCTTCGTAGAGTTTCGCGGTCCGGTGGTTGTAGTTCCCCGTGGAAAGGTGAACGTACCGCCTAACGCCGTCCTGTTCCCGGCGGACCACCATGCTGATCTTGGCGTGTACCTTGAGCCGGGCAAGGCCGTAAACCACGATCACCCCGGCCCGTTCCAGGCGGTTCGCCCAGGAGATGTTCAATTCCTCATCGAACCGGGCCTTAAGTTCCACCAGGGCGGTTACATGCTTGCCGTTCAGGGCCGCATCTTCCAGAGCCCTGATTATGGGGGAATCGCCGCCGGTCCGGTAGAGCGCCGTTTTAATCGAAATAACCTGGGGATCCGTTGCGGCGTCCTGAAAGAACCGTACCACGGGATCGAAAGACTGGTAGGGAAGGTGAAGCATCACGTCCCCCCGGCTGATGCGGTCCCAAAGGGATTCGTCCCCGGAAAACTCAGGCGTCGGGTATATGGGCAGGCTTTTCCGCCGGAGATGTTCAAACCCCCGAACAGAAGTCAGATCCGCCAGGGTCCTCAGATCCAGAGGGCCGTCGAGTTCGTAAATATCATCCTGCTCCAGTTCCAGATGCCGGGCCAGTTCGTCCCGGAGAAAACGGCTGTCACCGGAGCAGATCATACGCACGGGCCGGGAATAGTCCCTGCGTATAAGCACTTCTTCCATGGCCTCAATAAAATCCTCGTCCCGTTGTTCATCCACCGAAAAATCGGCGTCCCGATTGATCTTGAAGATCATACTCTCTCGGACCGTATAGCCGGGGAAAAGGTAGGCTCCCCAGTTGAGGATAACATCGTCCAGCAAGACCCATTGCACCTTGCCGGCTTCCGGGGGCAGTAAAATGATCCGGCCCGGCGCCGGGGGAATCTGAATAACCGCAATAAGGTCCGCAGGAAGGGGGGTATCCGCGGGACCGCCCTCCCCGCCGTTGCCGTAAGCGCCGGTCCCGTCAAGCCCGGCCGCCCCCGTACCCTCGGCCGGTTCCAGACGGAAAGCGGCGTACAGGGAGAGGCCGTCTATAGAAGGGACCCGGCCTTCTTCGCCGAATCTGAGGGGGGTCAGCGCCGGGTAGATTTCCCGCATAAAAAGGGATTCCAGATAATCCATCTGGCTCAGGGAATAGGAATCGGGCCTGACCAGTTCCAGACCGCCCCGCGCGAGGGCCGGAAAGATTTCGCTGCGCAGACATTCGTTCTGCCGGCGCAGGATGTTCCGGACGTTTTCCGAAACCTTTTTGAGCAGGGCTTCCGGCCCCAGTCCCGCAGGGTCCTGTTCCGGTCCCGCCCCGGCCCGGAGCGCCCGCTTAATAGCCGCCACCCGGACCATGAAAAATTCATCGAAATTGGAAGCCACTATGGCCAGAAACTTAAACCGGTCCAGGGGTGGCAGATCGGGCCTAAGCCCTTCCTCCAAAACCCTGCGGTTAAAATCAATCCACGAAATATCCCTGTTAAAAAAGACCGCTTCCTGTTCCATTTTTACGTAATGATCACCTTATACCCGAATACATCCTGAAACAATCCGGCTTTTTCTTCCAGCCCCATACGCTCGGAACTCAAGTCGTAGTTGTTTCCCGTATGGAGGACCACCGCCTCGGTCTTCCGTTCCACCGTAATGTCCCGGATCCGCTGGGTATGCCCCCGGTCCAGGGCATCGGCTACTCTGAGTATGGAGACCATCTTGAGTACCAGGATACGCTCTTCCCTTTGGAGGGCCAGGTAGTCTATGTCCGTGGAGGAAGGCGGATCGCCCCGGTGGTAACGGATCACGTTGGCGATAATGTCCAGTTCGTCCCGGTGAAGGCCGAAGATCTCCGAGTTGGCGACAATGTACTGGCCGTGCTTATTGTGCCCCGATCCCCGGATGAACATGCCTATATCGTGCAGAAGGGCCGCCGCCTCAAGCATCATCCGCTCCCGGCGGTTCATGCCGTGTTCCCGGACCAGGGCGTCAAAGAGGATGAGGCAGAGGGAAGCCACGTGCCGGCTGTGAGGTTCGTCGTAATGGTACTTCCGCCCCAGGTTCACTGCCGAAGCGATAATCTGGGAAAAGAATTCCTCCTGGAGTTCCCCATCCACTCCCACGGCCAGATCGATAAGCACCCCCTCCCGGATAGAAATATAGGGGACCACGACCGTTGCCGCGGCGGTCCGCTCCAGGAACAGCTTGTACAGAAGGTTGCCGGGGACAAAGCCTTCGGAGTCCGCGTAGGGGATGTGCAGGGTCCGGACACATTCTTCGGGACTGTAATCCCGTATCTTTTCGACAAACCGGATATAGGCATCCCGTTCTATGATGCGGCAATGCTCGTTGAGTTCTTTCCCGATGCTGGAAGCCAGGTAGCGGGCATCGGCGCCGGCCATCACAAACGTCCTGACCTTGGCCAGTTCCATTTCCGCGTTGAGGAATTCCGAAGTGTTCCGTACATTGTCGTCCAGATACCGGTTCTGGGACCAGGTCGAACCGAAGGTCCGCCTGGACTGGCGGTCTATAAGGAGGGTCCCCAGGCGCAGACTGTGGGCCGCCGCCATCTTGCCCCGCCGGAGGAGCATGATCTCCGTGGACCCGCCACCTATCTCTATGATCATGGAGTTGGCCCGCCAGAAACGGGGAAAATCGTCTTTCAGGGCAAACCGGACCGCCAGGTACATCAGCCGGTTTTCCTCTATCCCCTCAACGATGACGATGGGAAACCCCGTCTCCTGGAGAACCCGGTCCACAAACACGTCCCGGTTCCTCGCCGCGCGAAGGGCGCTGGTGGCTATCACGCGGACATCCTCACCGGCCATGCCCCAGCTTTTCAGAAGCTCCCGGAAACTTTGGAGCACCAAAAGGCACTCCAGCATGGATTCCCGCGACACCTGCCCGGAGGTAAACACATCCCGCCCCAGGGCAACGGGTTTTCCCGCCTGGTCCAGAACCCGCCACTTTCCCCCGGCGGCGATTTCCGCGATTACGAGGCGTATACCGGTTGAACCGATTTCGAGAACCGCCGTAAGGCGGGAAGAAGATTCCATGATTTTTATTATCCCGGCCCAGACAAAAAGATCGGCGAAACGGCCGTGGCCGCCATGATCGCGGAGCGAACTCCCCGGCCACGGCGTTCCACTCTGCCGCGGTTAAAATCTACTGCCGTCCTGCCGCCGTCTCCTGTGCTGTTTTTTCCCGGACCACTTCGATGGAGACGGAAACGGAATCACTTTCCCCCATTCGCAGGGCTATGGCCGCCACCTGGGACAGATCGATGATCCGGTTCCCGGCGGCGGCGATACGGCCGGCAATGGTGACGGTAATATGCCGGTCGTTCTGCAAATTCGTCACCAGCACCTTGGTTCCCTGGGGAAGAGTCGCGTGGGCGCCCACAAGTTCATTAGATCGCATGGTACGGGTAGCGGACCCTCGTTGGCGGAAAGTCCGCGTATAATTCTGGTCATTGGTCTGAGCATGAAGCCCCGCAAGAGGCAAAACAAGAAAAAACACGCTAATAATCAGAAAACCGTACATGCGATTCATAATCGTATCCTTTCCGCTAATGCATAAAAAACCGCAGAATAAATACGGCCGACAAAATCCAGGTCGCCACGGGAATATACCTGGCTTTACCCGTCAACGTTTTGATCAGTACAAACGAAAGGACCCCGTATACAATACCTTCCGCAATACTGGTAAAAGGCATGATGATAATGGTAAAGAAGGCCGGAATAGCTTCCGTGGGATAGGTAAACTCAATTTCCGTCACCTTCCACATCAGGAGAAAGCCTACCAGAACCAGAGCGGGCGCAAGGGCCGAACTGGGAATCATCGTAAACACCGGGCCCAGGAACAAGGCCGCAAGGAACAGCAGTCCCGTAACAACCGAGGTCAAGCCGGTCCGGCCGCCTACGCCTCTTCCCCTGTCGGTGCCGCGGCCGGTTCCGGAACCCGCCACGCTTTCTACCCGCACCGATACGGGAGCGGTCCCCAGCAGGGCCGCCGCGATGGAACCGATAGCCGCCGCAAGGAATGCCGGCAGGGTCTTGGGAACATCCCCTACTTCTTCCTTCCCTTCGTTGACCTTAATCGACTTGTCTTTGATTGCCCCCGCCTGGGCCGTTATTCCCAGGAAAGATCCCAGGGTTTCAAAGACATCAACAAACAGGAAGGTAAATACCACGATGAAGAATTCCCAGGTGAACGAAAACACCGGAGCGACAAACAGTGGCGCCGCGGGCATACTCACGGGAACAAAGTTCTCCGGCAAGCCGAATCCCCCAAAGGGTATGCGAACGATAACGGTTGCCAGGATGCCTAAAAGAATGGCGCCGGGTACGTGCTTGGAATACAACGCAATGGTAATCAAGAGCCCTATGATAGTGACCAGGGCGTCGGGAGACGTAATCGATCCCAACTGACTGAAGGAATCGTCCCACATGATTACCCCGGCGCTCATCAGGCCCTTCATCGCTATCTGTAAGCCTATACCCACGGTTATCGCCTTCTTCAGGTTAAGGGGAATGGCGTCCACAACAACCTTCCGGATAACCGGCAGCGATATGACGACAAAGAGTATCCCCTGTATGAGTATCACTCCCAGGATCTCCGCCCACGACAGCTTGAATCCTATAATCCCCAGAACCACATCGGCAAAGAGGGCGCTTAAGCCCAGATTGGGCCCCAGCGCGACCGGCAAATTGGAACCGAACGCCATGATCAGGGTTCCTATAGCCGCCGCCAATACGGTAGCCGTATACACCGCCGCCGTGGAAGGCCCGCCGGGAACTCCTCCCAGCAAGCCCGGAACAACCGCCAGCGTGTAAGCCATGGTCAAGAACGTAGTGATCCCTGCCGCCAGTTCCCGACCAAAGGTGGTCTCGTTCTCTTTTAAACGAAAGAATTTTTCCATACTTTAACTTCTCCTTAAACTCTCCGAAGTTCGGGACCTTTCCAAACCTTTCGGCCCCTAGTCTTCAAAATTTTCATCCGGCTCCGGCCTGGAACCTCCGGCTTCGTCTTCCGACCCGGTCCGAATGACCCCAACACGATACGGGAGGCGGCTTTGACCACCATACCTAAGGCCTTGGCCGCCCCTCAGATCCTTCTATATATGTGAATTCCGAAGCGACTATACCGCCGGTAATGGTGATACCGGCCACATAGCCATTTTGCACATTCGTTACCGCCGCCGTGGTACCCATGGAAAGGCCCGGATAAGCGCCAACCAGATCCCAAGCTTAATCCCACGGGTTGCCGGACCACGCCGGCGGAAGCTCCGAACACGCGCCACTTCGATAAAACCAGCAAAGACCAATCGCAAAACGCTCAATATGCGCTTCACGAATCAACCTGAACAGTTTTTCCAGCTATACTATCCGAAGTATACTCCATCCCCCGCCAAATTACAATCGGTATTTTCAAAGGTTTTACCGAAAGCCAAAAATATCCCCTAACAGAGGAAAAAGCGAAGGCGTTGCATACGGCAGCGTCCTCTTTCCCCAATTTTTCTCCCGGAATTCCCTGACATTTTCGAAATATCAGGGAATAATACGCCCTATTTTTTTAAGAGGGTAAAATGGTTCTTCCTGAATGTCAAAAGGCCGCCGGTTTTCATGCGGCCAAGTTCGGAAGACATGGCGCTTCGGTCCACCGAAAGGAATTCCGCCAATTCTTCCCGGTTGAACGGAATGTCAAAACTGGAATTGCCCGATGCCCGCGCTTGGGCGGATAAGTAAGAAATGAGTTTTTCCCTGGTACTGCGCTGGGTGATATACTGCATCTTATTGAG
>JAIRSL010000093.1 GCA_031255475.1 Treponema sp. | reverse complement strand
TCGTCCACGGTGGTATTGAATTCCCGGCGTTCGGTACTGCGGTCAATGTTTTGGCTGCTTTCGTCAAGCATGAGGAAGACATCCGCGATCTTCGCCTGCGGTTCTTCCAGGGTGAGGATCATGAACTTGCGCTTGGAATCGAAGATGCGTTTGGCAAAGGTCTTGAGGAGCATCAGGGCTACCTGGGGATTGCCCGTTATCAGAATTTCAAAATTCCGGCGGTTGAACTCCAGAACAATGACGTCGTCAATGGCTATGGCCGTAGCGGAACGGGGAGAATTTTCCAGAATGGCCATTTCGCCGAACATACCCGAAGGTTCCAGAATATCCAGGGTTTTTTCGACATTTCCCAGCAGCTTAACCAGCCGCACCCTGCCGGATTGGATCATATAAAACGTGTCCCCCGGTTCATATTCGGAGAAAATCATCTCGCCGGACCGGAAACTCCGGGCAAAACGGCTAAAGGACGAAAGATCCATAACCTCCTTATGCCTCCAATTCTTTAAGGGCCTGTTTTGCTTCCGCCCCGATACCTTCTTCGCCGGTAACAACGCTCAGTATCTTTTTATAAAAAACCGCCGCCTGATCCTTGTAGCCTATTTTTTCATACGACCGGCCCATAAGGAAAAGGGCGGTTCCCAGTTCCGGATGTTTGGGATAATTGGAAATTACCCGGCTCAAATGTTGAATGCAGTCGTTGAATTTTTCCATCATAAATAAACAGCGCCCTATGTCGAAATCGCTTTTCACTATATATTCCTTATCCGATCCGGATTCGATTATTTCCCGCAACGCCGTGTACGCCTGCCGGTACTGTTTCCGGGCGATAAGGCTTGCGGCAACAGAATAGGCTTTGGGGACGTCGATCTGTTTGGAAACGGCGGGTACGGCGGAAGCCTTTCCGGACCGGAGTGGATTCCCCACGGAACCGGTTGATTTTCCGTCCGGCGTGGCCTGCGGGCCGTTGGGACGGGAAGCAAAACCGGCCGTACCCAGAGCGAAACTGCCCCCGGCGCCGACGATGAAACCCGTACCGGAAGACGGGAGAGCCGCGACCTGTACGCCGCTCTCTTCCTCGGACAGCACGGACTCCGCTATCTCAAGCCCTTTTGTCGCCTCGGAAGCTTTGTCGCCCGCAGGGTAATACGTCAGGTAACGGCTGAACACATACCGGGCCTGAACATACCGCCGGTTCTTCAGGTAATATTCACCCACATTGAAAAGCCCGGCTTCGGGACCCGGCTGTTCTTCCTTTACCATGAGGCTCGTGACCTGCCGGTGTATGCGCCGTAGCTGGTTTGAAAAAACCTTGAGCATCTTCACGATGATCCGGGTGTTTGCCATGGCAAACCGCTCAAACTCACCGACCGACAGGGTCATGATCTCCGAATTTTGAAGGGCAACGGCGTCTTCTTCCCGGTTATACCGGCCCAGCGCCGATTTGACGCCGAAGAACTCACCGGGCTGCAAGGTCTCGTGCTCGTCATTGCCGGTTTCAATATCCTGGTACGTTACCCTGACGCTTCCCTTTTGAACGACACAGATCTTATCTGCCACATCGCCCTGAAAATAGATAACCGATCCGCCCCGGTAAGACAGCGTTTTAGGCATGGGGTTCGGCCTCCGGTTCAAAGGGCAGAAAGTCCAGCGCCTTTTTCAGCCCTACTTTTTTCCGGACCGAACGGTAAAGCGCCGCGGGATCGCCTAAAACAAACATGGGCCGTCCCCCTACCATAATTTCGCTGTAACCTCTGGGAATTTTTCCTCCCAGAAGATCAAGAAAGCGCAATTCACCGTAGATGGGTTTGCCGGCCAGGGTTAAAAGCTCTATGTCTTCCATGGAGGCGGACGCCAGGTTCTCGAAGGGATCGTCCACACGGCCCTTCAGCACCATGATGTCGGCCAGCTTTCCCTCTTCCAGGGTCCCTATGCGGTTCTCCATCTTAAAAGCCCTGGCGGCGTTTAACGTGACCATTTCAAAGAGCGTTCTGGCCGGAAGGTCCTCGCCGTAAAGCCTACGGTAAAGGCCGCGGGCATAATGAATTTCCTCCAGGAGATTAAAGGAACCGGTGGCGGAAGAATCGGTCCCAAGGGCTACATTGATCCCCGCCTTGAGGAATTTCCGTATTTTGGCGGTTACGTTGAACATGAACATATTCGACGCCGGGCACCAGGAAATACTGGCCCCGGCTTTGGCGACTTTTTGAATATCCCCGTCACTAAAACCTATACAGTGAACCAAGAGACAGTGATCATCCAGCGCCCCCCACTTTTCCAAATTTTCCACCCCGCGCATGGCCTCGTCATCGAAACCTTCGGAAAGATGGGTAATAAACGGCCACCGGTTCTTTACGGCCCACTGGTGTTCAATTTCAATGCGGTCTCCCCATTTGAGGTCGTAGGACGATGCCTCGTGGGACAGGCAGTATTCCCGGATGGCCCGTATGGGAAGGGTCGGCAGGATGACGTTATTCAGAACATGGGGAAAATGATCGTTCACCGTAGTAACCCCGGAGAACAGGCACTTATACCCACTGAGGTTGTACAGATCCTCCCTGGAAAGTTTTGACCGTTCGGCAAAGGTTGCCGATGCCTTAAGGTCATTATCCCAGGGAAGCCAGGTGAGGTAAAAAGCGCCCTGTTTGGGACCCACCGGGGGCAGATAATTCCCCTGAAGGTGATCATGGGTGTTAATAAGGCCGGGATAGACTACAGACGCCCCTTGCAAGTCTACCTTTCTGCCGCCTGAGAGAGAAAAATGGAGTTTTCCGCCGCTCACACCAATGGAACCCGCAGCTATGTTTCGGGATGAAACGGCGGCTATGCCGTTTTTAAACACAAAATTCAATTACCAACCGCCTACTTTCCATTTTTCTTCATTTTATGACCACAAAGTTGATCAGTCAACTCCGTACTATAACAGCCTGTCACGGTATGATAAACTGTTCATCAGGCGATGATTGATTTGCATACCCATTCCAGCGCGTCCGACGGGGACTTGAGTCCGGCAGAACTCATTACCGCCGCGGCGGAGGCCGGGCTTTCGGCCATAGCGCTGACGGATCACGATACAATAAAAGGCTTAAAAAGCGCGGAGGAAACTGCGGCGAACCATTCTATCCGGCTCATCCCCGGGATAGAACTGGAAATCGCCCGGCCCGCTTTCCATGGGGAATTCCACCTCCTGGGCCTGGGGTTGACCCGGCCCAGTCCCGGTTTTCTCACCGCCGTGGACTCCCTTGCCCGTTCCCGGGAAACGCGGAACCGGGAAATCCTGGATCGCCTCCGCGTCCTGGGAATACACGCGGATTACGAGGAGGTCCGCTCCTTTTCCGGAGGCGGTTCCATAGGGCGGCCCCATTTCGCTTCCCTTCTCGTCAGCCGGGGCCTGGTGAAAAACCACGAACAGGCTTTTGCCCGGTATTTGGGACGGGGAAAACCCCTGTTCGTCCCCAAAACGGCGCTGGAATTCGACCGGGCCGTGGCGCTCATCAAGGAATCAGGGGGAATCGTGGTCCTGGCCCATCCCATGTCCCTCTATATCGCCTGGGGCCGCCTCCCGGACTTTGTGCGGGACCTGAGGGACCGGGGGCTGGACGGCCTGGAAGCCTGGCATCCCACAGCCAAATCCCGTTCCTGCAAGCGCCTGGAAGCCCTGGGAAGATCCCTGGGGCTTTATGTCACCGAAGGCAGCGATTTTCACGGCACGGCGCGGCCGGACCGGAAACTGGGTCATTCAACCGGAGACCGGAAAATAGCGGACTCCGTGTTGGAGGCAATACCGGAATTGTATTCCCCATAACCGGGGTCTGGAACAGGCTCCATTTTCTATGCGTTTGTCCTGATGCGGCAACAGCAATTTAACATTACAATCCTGCGCGGCATATTTCCGAAAGGTTTCCTCTCGGCCGTTCCGCCCTTCTCTCCTTTAGGCAGCAAACAATTAACGGAAGAGAGCCTTTTCAAAGCGTACCGAATAGATTTCCAGGGAAACACGCATATTTACAGGCCCTGCGGCCCAGGCCGCAGGGCGTTTTGAACCTGGTGAACGTAGGACTTTCCGGTCCCTCCACCGGATAGAGAAGTATTACCGGGTTACCCGGATATGAAATGTTAAATTGTTGCAGATGTTGTATCCCCGCTTGACTTTCCCGTGTTGTAGAGTATATTTAAAATGACAATTTTGAGTAATTTGTCATTTTCAAGGTGGATTATGGCTGTAGAGATTATTGCCACCGGCAGGGCCGTACCGTCCCGGCGGGTGACTAACGATGATTTGGCCGCAAAGCTGGATACCGGCGATGAATGGATTCGTTCCCACACGGGGATAGGCGCCAGGCATATTGCCGGTGACGGAATCGCGGC
>JAIRSL010000091.1 GCA_031255475.1 Treponema sp. | reverse complement strand
GCACGTTTGTGGCGGTTGCTTCCGGTTCAGACACTATGATCAGGGCGGCGCGATCTACAGACAATGGGGTAACCTGGATAACGACACTCGACGGCGTTAACCTGCCGGCCGCCACGTGGACCAGCGTGGCCTACGGGGAGCCGTAACAGCAACGGCGGGCCGCATCCCGGCCGCCGTTGTTTTTACCCTGTAAACACGCAAAGGATAGGAGTGTAAGCTATGCGGGGAGCGTTCCCGCATAGCTTATATTAGCGGATAGCCTGGACCGACCGTACCCGATATCAACCTGGTTTCCAACTTTCAGCCTATTAAAAAAAACGCCGTAATATGCTTTAATCTTCTTAATACGCAGGATTTTAATCATCCTGGCAGATTAAGGGGTACATCATGCAGAATTTTGAGTATTATAACCGGACAAAGATCATATTCGGAAAGGGGACCGAGGCTTTGGCGGGCGGGGAGACGGCTAAATACGCCGGACGCGTATTGTTGCACCATTCCGGGGGGCACGCGGTCTCTTCCGGGCTTCTTGAAACCGTAAAGAACAGTCTGAAAGAGGCCGGAGTTGGATGGGTGGAATTATCGGGGGTAAAGCCGAATCCCCGGCTTTCCAAAGTGTACGAAGGGATTGACCTGTGCAAGAAGGAAAAGCTCGGACTGGTCCTGGCTGTCGGGGGAGGGTCGGTAATCGATTCCTCCAAGGCCATAGCCATGGGCACCCTCTATGACGGGGATGTCCGGGACTTCTACGACCGCAGGCAGATTCCCGCCGCCGCCCTGCCGGTAGCCACGGTACTGACCATATCTGCGGCGGGCAGCGAATCCAGCACCAGTTCCGTAATCACCAGGGAAGAAGGGCAGTTGAAGCAGGGGCTCAACGCCGAGTGCATACGACCGGTTTTTTCGGTTTTGAATCCCGAATTGACCTATTCCCTGCCGCCTTATCAGACCGCCTGCGGCGTGGCGGACATGCTGGCCCATATCATGGAACGGTACTTTACCCGCGAGCCTCATGTGGAGTTGACGGATGAACTCTGCGAAGGGACCATGCGGGCCGTGATCCGGAACGCCCGGAAGGTTTTTTCCGGCGGCGCGTCGGATTACAACGCCCGTGCGGAACTAATGTGGGCGGGGACACTGGCTCACAACAACCTGCTCGGTACGGGCAGGGTAGGAGACTGGGCCAGCCACAATATAGAGCATGAGCTTTCCGCCCTGTACGACATAGCCCACGGCGCGGGATTGTCCATCATCTTTCCCGCGTGGATCCGGTACAACATAAAAGAAGATACCCCCCGGCTTGCGCGGTTCGCCGCAAAGGTATGGGGCGTGGACGGCGCTTTTTACGATTACGAGCAGGCCGTCATGGAGGGGATATTCAGAATGAAAAACTTCTTCCGGTCCATCGGTCTTCCGGTCTCCTTTGCGGACGCGAATCTTCCCACAGACCGCATTCCCGAAATGGCCCGGCGGGCCGTGCGTTTCGGTCCCCTGGGCAATTATCGGAAACTTGACGAGAAGGATGTGGAGGCCGTTTACCGCATAGCGGCCGAGTAAAAAAGCTGCCGGGGTAGGCGCGTCCTGCTATTTCCGCGCCTGCCCCGGCGTGTCCAAACCCGCAGATTCCGGGCGGATCGCGGGACAACTCCTGGTAGTATATTTTAAATCTTATAAGCGTATTCTGTCTCATCATTGCCGGAACATTGTTTTGCGTTGAAAAATCCGGAACCCCAGTAATAGAGTGAATATATAAAGAAAAATTGCGGTTATTAATAGAAGCTTTCCCAAAAGCGTGCCGTGGCCGGATAGTTACGCGCCGGGAAAGCAACCTTGAAATAGTGTAATTAAAAAACTGGAGAAATCATGAAAAAAAAAGAAGCCGTTCTTTTTATGTGGGCGCTTGGTGTATATCTGACGGTTTCCACATTTGTTTTTGCCGGGGGCAGCCGGGATACCGCCGAATTGTCCAAAAAAACCGTGGACCTGAGATGCCTGTCGTTTTTTTCAGGCAGCGACCGTAAATGCTTCGACGCCATGATCGCCGAATTCAACCGCGTTCATCCCGGCGTCAGGATTATCGCCGAAACGCTGTCCTATGACGGATACAACGCCGCCCTCAGATCCGCCATAGCCGCCGGAACCGCTCCCGATGTGGCGGTTATCCATCAGTGCAGCCTGCCCGGTTATGTAAAAGACGGTTCCCTTTGTGTTCTGGAAGATCCGGCACAGGATACGGCCGTTCCGCTCAAGGCGCCGGATGACTTTATGGATGTTCCCCTGGAAGCATGCCGCTTTGACGGCAGGCTCTACGCTCTTCCCCTGGACATGCATCCCCTGGTCATGTATTACAACACGGATCTTTTCAGCCGGGCGGAGGTAGTAAAAGTACCCGAAACATACGCCGAACTGATAAAAACCGCCTGGGCTATTCAGAACAAAACCGGCGCTGCCGGCATCGCGGCGGATAACACAACCTCTGTCTTTAAGGCATGGACGCCGGCGCGGCTCTTTATTTCTCTGTTGCAGCAACAGGGCGCCGATATTCTGACTGCGGATAATACCCGTACCGGCTTTAAGAATATCGCGGGCGAAAAAGCGCTGTCGGTCATACTTGACCTGAATGAAGTGTCCAGGGTCATCCCTCCGGGACTCACGTACGAGGCTTCCGTTGACGCCTTCCGCCTGGGTAAGGCGGGAATACACATCAACGGCGTGTGGGCGGCCGGTATTTTTGAAGGGCAGAAGAACCTGAATTTCGCGGCCGCGCCGCTGCCGTCTTTGACGGGCCGGAACGCGGTATGGGCCGGGTCCCATACCCTGGCGATCCCGGCGCGGCAATCCCCGGATCCCCGCAAAACCGAAGCCGCCGCGGCCTTTATTCTTTGGATGACCGAACACGGCGAACTGTGGGCTAAGGCCGGACACGTTCCGGTTCGGGAATCGGTGGTCCGGAAACCCGAATTCCTTTCCCTCCCGTACCGGTCCGTTTATCTTGACGCCGCCCGTTCCGCCGTCATACCTCCCCGGACTCCCGCGTGGGACGAAATTTTCGACAGTATCGCCGACTGCCTCGAAAATGCCATGACCGCAAACAAAAGCATCAAAGCCATACTCACGGAGATGGACCGGAAGGTAACAGAGATTATCGCCGCGCATTAGCCCGCCACCCGCTCACCGGCCTGCGGGGGAGTTTCAGGGCGAGCAGCAATTTAACATTACAATCCTGCGCGGCATATTTCCGAAAGGTTTCCTCTCGGCCGTTCCGCCCTTCTCTTCTTTAGGTAGCAAACAATTAACGGATTGACGCGGTGGAGGGACCGAAAAGCCCGCAGTGAGCCTTTTCAAAGCGTACCGAATAGATTCCCAGGGAAACACGCATATTTACAGGCCCTGCGACCCAGGCCGCAGGGCGTTTTGAACCTGGCGAACGTAGAACTTTCCGGTCCCTCCACCGGATAGAGAAGTATTACCGGGTTACCCGGATATGAAATGTTAAATTGCTGGTTGCTTAGGCGAGGTTGTTGATTGTTCCTGCCATAGTGTTATATGATTATTTGTAATTTTTATATAATTCATGGAGGAAATTGATGAAAAACTTACCGGCAGGAAATATCGTATTATTACTATCATTGACGGCCCTGTTAATATTTGCGGGATGCGGCATAAAGGGCAATTCACCGGATTACGATGTAGATAAAATCGAGGTACTGGAGGACAGTCCATTAAAAGGTAAAACCCTTTATTTTTTGGGCTCTTCCGTTACAATCGGCTATGCAAGCAATGGAATAGCGTTCCCTCATTACATCGCACGGCGCGATCAATGTACGGCCGTACTGGAAGCCGTTACGGGAACGACATTAATGGACAAGAATGAAAATTCTTATGTCCACCGAATGGAATTCGGCTCAAAGTTTGACAAAAATGCGGACGTGGATCTGTTTATCTGCCAGCTCTCCACCAACGATACGAGCGGCGGTACGATAGATATGCTCAACTTAGGCGATATTGTAGGACCCACCGGCGATTTGAACGCCTATGATAAGACAACGATAACCGGCGCCATGGAATACATCATCACCTATGTTCAGAAGACATGGCAGTGCCCCGTCCTGTTTTACTCATGCTCCAAGCGCAACGACGACAGGTACGCCAGGATGGTTGACCGCTTAAACGAACTTGCAACCGTATGGGACATCGGCGTATTAGATCTGTGGAACGATCCGGACTTCAACAATATCACCAAGGCGCAGAAGAAACTCTGGATGAAGGACGAAACCCACCCCACAAAAGCGGGTTACATGGAATGGTGGACGCCGGCGGTCGAGAAATTCCTCTATGCCTTTGTCGAATAACCGTTAAGGCGGCGCGGTCCGCCGCCATCTTTCGGGGGGGAAATCGGACCGGGTGGATTTCCCCTCGCCGTTCTCAGGCGGATTCCGTCTTAGTTACTTTTGGGCCTGGGCGGCGGCCTTTATCGCCTGAGCCGTCAGCCATTTGATCAGCATTTTTTGAATCAGGATACAGC
>JAIRSL010000038.1 GCA_031255475.1 Treponema sp. | reverse complement strand
AAATTCCCGTCGATGATGCGCAGATCCCGCCGGGGGAAGGGGACGCGCAGCCCCGCTTCTTCTATCCGGACTCTGATGTTCCGCATCTGATCCCAGTAAATGCTCCAGTAATCCCCGGTGGGAACCCAGGCCCGGAGCATGATGGTTATGGAACTTTCCCCCAGGGACTGGAGCAGAACCTGGGGGGCCGGATCTTTCATAAACCGGCTTTCTTTGGCAGCGATCTCGCTCATCACCTTGAAAGCGGCATCCAGGGAATCGAAATAGGAGATGCCCACGGGAAGATCCATCCGGCGTTTGCTGTTCCGGGAGTAGTTTTTCAGCGGGGTGTTCCAGATACTGGAGTTGGGGGCGGAAACATAGACCCCGTCGGGAGTTTCCAGGATGGTGGTAAAAAGATTGATGTCCCGCACCGAACCGCTGTAGGAACCGAATTCGATGTACTCCCCCCGGCGGCAGATCCCCAAAAACAGGATAATGATTCCTGCGGCAATATTCCCCAGGGTATCTTTCAGAGCCAGGCCGACCGCCACCCCGGCGGCCCCCAGGACGGCGATAAGACTGGCGGTGTTGATCCCGAAGACCGTAAGGATCATGATCACCACGATAATAAAGATCCCGTAACTCACTATCCGGAGTATCACGGAGGTAACAATATCGTCCGGGGGCGAGCCTCCCGGCACAGCGCTTTTTGCGGACGCCGCCTTTTCGATAATCCGCCGGATCAGCCGGTTCAGGACGGCGCCTGCCCCTATGATCACCAGTGCGGTAATAACGTCCCTAATCAGGTCAAAGGCGGCGCCCTTGTGGGCCGCCCAAAAGCCGAAAATTCCTTCTTCCATAACCTTTATAATACAGCAAAAAGGAGAAAAAAATGAAGAACGTCTAAAAACAAGCCGCCGGAAAAGCCGCGGACCCGGCGAAGGTAAAGCGGGCTGGACCTGAACGGCCCGGCTGCCCCGCATAGAGTCTGTCTATGACGCAGGCCCTCATGAAGAGATATCATGTCAGGTAGAAACAAAACCAGGAAGCTTGTCCCTGCTGTAGGCGATGTTGGCGATCTTCCCGTCAAGGCGCTTAAAGTTTGCGTCTTTCTTCTTGCCGTACAAACAGGGACGGCCAAGGTATTCGCTTTCAACCGCGTCATCGGTTCCGGCAAGGATTTCATCGCATAACGCAAGGGCCTCGTCAATAATTACCCGGGGGACCGCCCACAGACCGTGGCCTCCCCACATCTCCGTAAAATAAGGCTGGAATTGTTTAAAACGGACAAGATTTTCCCGGTACACTTCAATTGTGGTTGAATGAGGAAGAAACAAAAGCGTATTGACATTGCAGGCGTCTCCTGAAAAAACAATGCCGCTGCTCCGGTCTAACAAGACGATAGTGCCCGCGGTATGTCCGGAAACGGCGATAACCTCGATGTCCCGCTCCCCCAAATCAAAAACAAAGCCGTCGTATACCGGGAGGGTTTTCATCGGTCTGGTAACGGTAAAATCACTTTCCAGAAGAACCAGACGCTTCCCGGATTTTTTCATGCCGTTTTTAACATACTCTGCCCGCAGTTTTTCTTTTTCATACATAAGGGAAATGTCATCAGGGTGAATATAACACTCGTCAAAGTCAAAATTGCCGCCCGTATGATCCACATGGCCGTGGGTATTCACGAGGGTAAGGGGAAGGTCCGTCAATTCACGGCAAAAGGCACGCAGATTTCCGACTCCAATAAGGGAGTCGATGAGGAGGGCCTTTGAGTTCCCCTCCACCAAATAGCACAACTCATTGCCCAGCCCGATGATGGCGGTGGTACGCGGCGCAATTTCCCTGGTGGTAAAAAATTTTGAATCCATACAATCCTCCGGTAAATCGTTTGTTCGAGGAACTTATTCCAAAAACCGAAGTTTTGGAACGGCCCCGGAATCGTCCGGAAATTTCAGTTTCCAAACAACCCTGTTAAAAAAATCGCAAAAGGCGGAACAGGCCGACCGGTAACGGCGCGGGAATGAAGCGCGGCCGATCCGGTCAATAGTTCTGTTAAGGCGCACAAAGTGTCTGTCCACACAGCCGCCTGCCTTGGGGACAGAATGGAGAATGACACGATCACGCACGATAGATGTTGCCACAAAACGCATTGAAAGCAAAGGGGGGCCTTTGTTCGCGGGGAAACCCTCCATAAAAACCGGGCTTCATAAAATACACGGCGCGAAGACCACGAACAGAACAGGGCGGCCATTACCGTGAATCAGTCCCCGTCCCGGGCGGCAAGGGCCTTAGCTTTCTTGTCCGCGCGGCTGAAGGAAAGGGAAAAAAGGGCGATCAAAAGGATACGGGCTTTTTCCAGCCCCCCCCTGCCGCCCCTGGCCCTGTAGGCCCGGTTGAGCCCTTCCCAAATACCGAACAGTTCCGGTATGAAGCTGATGGTAAGGGCAAGGCTCGCGCCGAATTTCGCCCCGGGGGAAACCCTTTTCCCAAAGGGCAGTGTTCTTATTGCCCCCCTGATATTTGTCTCAAGCCCGCGGATCGCCCCTTTTATTTCGATTGACGTGGTGGTCCGGAAAAACAGGGCGGAAAGCTGCATGACCAGGAGGAGCCGTAGGATGTACCGGCGGTATTCCGGGCCCGGATAGAAGAGCGCCGCCACTATCCGCCGAAGTTCCGGGCCGAAATCCCCCCCGTCGGGAACAGTAAAACTGAGGGCAGGGAGACGGGACAAGGTGTTTATCAGGCAGAGAAAGGCCGTGTAGAACAGAACCGGTTTTATATCGGTAAACTGTTCCCGGAGGCTGAAGCCGCAT
>JAIRSL010000336.1 GCA_031255475.1 Treponema sp. | reverse complement strand
GATTCGGGGAGGCGGGACTCGAACCCGCGACGTCTGGTTCCCAAAACCAGTGGCGTAACCACTCGCCAACTCCCCGGTTTCTCTACTATATCCGATTCCATTCGTGCCGTCAAAGGGCGTTGCGCGCGGTAATTCTCGCTTCCCTATTATTCACCGGAAGATAGAAAGAAGAATCTATAGCGGCTATTCCAAAACTTCAGCCGGTTAAAGCGCGGCGGATCGGGTATTGTCCCATGCCAATACCCGATTCCGCCTTATTCCGGTAAAACAGGCATTTTACCGTTTGAGCTGCCTACTGCTTATTAGTCAGTTCGGCCAGATCTTTCAGAATATTCTCCAGAGCGGGGTAGAGTTTCTGAACGACTTTCTCATTCAGGGCGTTGTACAATTCGTGATTATTCGTATTCGGCAGGAAGTCGTCATAGTTTTTCCCCATGCCGGTCATTGCGGCCTCCAGGTCCGGGTACAATCCCGCGCCCACCGCGCCGCACATCGCCACACCCAAAGAACAGTTTTCCGATTCCCTGGTACGATGTACCGGCACATTGAATATGTCGGCAATTATCTGGGCGGTTAAATTGCTCTTGCTTCCGCCGCCGCCGATGTAAAGCTCGTTAATGGGAAGCCCCAGATAGTTGGTCATTTTTTCGGTACCCAGTTTGATCTGGAGCATGATGCCTTCCACCAGGGAGCGGAACATGTGTTTCCGCTGGTGCCGGTCGTCAAAGCCCAGATAGATGCCCTTGCCGCTGGGCCGCAACGCCGAGGGCGTCCAGTCCGGCAGAACCACAAGACCTTCCGAACCGGCGGGAATCGATTCCGCCTCCCGGTCCAGCAGGGCTTCAATCGAAATACCTGCGGCCTTGGCTTCGTCCAGGAGTCCACCGCCAAAATTATCCCGGAACCAGGATACCAGCCAGAACCCTTTACTCGCCATGGACTCATAAGTGTAGAGTTTGGGGAATGCGCTCAAATAGGTAAAATACGAGAAGTCCGGCGCGGGTTTATAGTCTTTGCACACAATATCCAGCCCGCTCAAGGTCCCCAGAGTGATATAAGCCTGGCCGTGTTTCACCGCCCCCGCACCCAAAAGTTCGCATTGCTTATCCGCGGCGCTGGCCGATACGGGGCAGCCTGCGGGCAGGCCGGTAGCCGCCGCCGCTTCCGCTGTGATCTTGCCGATAATGGTCCCCGCAAGAACCGGCTCCGCGAGCTGATCCCGGCGCATACCCATGGCGTCAATTTCCACATCCCCCTTAAAGGAAGTCCAGTTGATAATGTCATAGGGCCAGCCCATGCTGCTGGAGATGGATTCATAGAAACCGCCGGTCAGTTTATAGCCGATGTACCCGGAAACCCCCAGATATTTTGCGGCCTTTTCGTAGACTTCGGGCATATTGAACTTGAACCAGTTCACCTTGGAATAGTAGGGCCAGAATAACTGGTACAAGGGGTCCGGGCTGGTATTGGTAACCTGCCCCAGCGAAGGGATATTCATACGCCAGCGTTCGTCAAGCCAGCTTATGGGGTTATAAAGGAGATTCCCCTCCTTATCAAGGGCCAGACAGCAGGCCCGCTGGCTAGATATTCCGATACCGGCAATATCCGCGACATTCCCCGTGAACCGGGTGAACATTTCCGCCACCGCGGCCCGCAGAGCGTCCCAAATATCATTCACGCCGTGCTCGGCCCAACCCGGATGCGGGGTGATCATCTTCGGATGCTCCGCCGCGCCTTTGGCAATCCGGTTGCCCTTGCTGTCGTACATGATTGCCCGGGTACTTTGGGTGCCGCTGTCTATGCCGATAATGTACTTTTCACTCATAAAAACCCTCCGTCATTTGAATAGGGATAACCAGGTCATCCCTGTACTTCAGAAACGCCGGATTGGTTTATCCGTTGAATGTACATTTTTGTGTACAATCCGGCATGTTCCATTTTATCAGGTAGAATTCAAATTTGTCAAATTTTTTTTCACTAATCTTCAATCCGAAATCCGGAAATCTTTCCGAATGGCCCGTTTCAACGGTGAAATTCCCCGGTGCGCCGCCTTTGGCGACTGAGCGTTCAACAGCCGCGCCGCCCCGGAGTGCGTACATGGCGCGTGGTTCAACCCGGCATTATCTTGTTGACATTGCAAAGCAATGCTACATTAATAAGACCATTAAAATACGGACCGGTTGTTCCGGTCTGGAACATTTTTCAGGAGGCGGTATATGGGTTTGAGGGAAACGGGTTTTGCGTCGTACAACGGCAGAGATACGGTCAAGGGGTGGATATATACCCCGATTCGGAAGCCCCGGGGTATAGTACAGGTGGTTCATGGATTAAGAGAACATTCCCGGCGGTACATGCACCTGATCCTCAAGCTGAATGAAGCGGGTTTTATCGTAGGCGCGGACGACCACGTAGGGCACGGGAAGACGGCGGCCGATTCAGATACCTGGGGCGATTACGGAACCAGGGGATACTTGACCACTACGGAAGATGAAAAGACCCTGCATGATCTTCTTGTTAAGGATTATCCCGGGCTGCCTTTTGTACTTTATGGGCATAGCTGGGGGTCTATGATAGCGCGGAGTTATGCGGCCACATACGGTGACGGTTTGACGGGTCTTGTTATCTGCGGAACCTGCGGCGCGATAGAGAGCGTGGCGCCGCTGGGGGCGCACCTAAAATCCCTGGTTGACGCGGGGAAAGGCGGCGACAAGGATATAGCTCTTATGGCAAAAATGTTTGAGGGGATGACCAGCCGGTACGAAACGGTTAACGACCCCAACGACTGGATCTCCGGCGACCCGGACGTGGTGGCGGATCACTCCTCCGATTCTTTCAACAACCAGTACAGCCCCCTGACCATACAGGCCCTCTGGGATTTCACAGAACTAGTCGCTTCGATCACGGGACCTGAGTGGGCGGCCCGTGTCCCCAGGGATCTGCCGGTGTATAACATCGCCGGAGACCAGGACCCTGTGGGCAATTATGGCGAAGGTGTTTACGCGGTTTCCAACTGGCTTGCCGTTGCGGGGAGCCGGAAGGTTACGACAAAACTCTATTCCGGCCACCGTCACGAGATACATAACGACCGGGACATCCGGGAAGAAGTAACCGACGGAATTATCGCCTTCATCAATGGGGTTATCCGGGGCTGACGGAACGCATGTAACCGGAGAGTTATTGCGCACAGGATAGGGCGTAATAATCCAGCGGCATAGCCGATTTTCTGATTCGCTACGAAGGGTTTCATACCCATGACAAGTTCGCCCGGATTCCTCGGGCGGATATAAGAACCCTTCCGGAGACCGGCATCAGAAGCGATAGTTTTGTCATTGATACGCTGGAAGCCGCCTTCCGGTGTTTCCTCATCATGGACAGCTACCTGGACGCGGTATTGAAGGCCGTCAATCTGGGCGATGACACCGACACTACGGCGGCAGTAACCGGCGCGCGTGCCGGGCTTGCCTATGGACCGGACGCGATCCCGTTGGACTGGCTCGAAACGCCGGCCGGCTTCGGGGACATCCACCGCCTGGCCGGGACTATGGCGGTGGGTCTTGCGGCCTGAAATATGTACCCGGTTTCGTATTCGCCTAAAAAACGCAGTTTTGTCGAACCTTCGGTTCGCAGGCTTTAGCCTGAAAAACTGCATTTATCAAAATATTTATAACGGGACACAAGTAAAGAGAATGCGGCTCACTCCACCCACATTGCACCGGCCCTGATCGCGCTTCCCGTGGAATCAATGCCGCGCAAAGCCCTTATCCGCCCGAAAACCGCCGTCAACAGCCGGAATGTTGTGCGGACTGGAATTTGTTTGCGGACATATAGATCGTTTTTAAAATATATGATACAAACCTATATGCATTTTAAGGAAGTAAAAGGTATATTATCGTCAAAAAATGGAATGAATATCAGCCGTGGTTGTATTCATGGATGTATTTATTGTGATGCAAGAAGCAAATGTTATAATATCGATCACGAATTTGAAGATGTGGAAATAAAAATCAACGCGCCTATATTGTTAGAACAAAAATTAAGAACCAAACGAAAAAAATGTATGATTGGTACCGGCGCAATGAGCGATCCATATATTCCCATAGCTGAAAATCTGCGTAATATAAGGACTTGTTTAGAAATAATAGAAAAATACGGGTTTGGCCTGGCAATTCAAACAAAATCAAATTTAATATTAAATGATATAGATTTGTTAATAAAAATCAGCAAAAACGCGAAATGTATTGTGGAAATAACCCTTACAACGTTTGATGAAAAATTATGTAAAATAATAGAACCAAATGTATCCACAACAAAAGAACGGTTTGAGGTATTAAAAATAATGCGGGATAATAATATTCAGACTATTGTATGGTTAAGCCCGATATTACCATTTATAAATGATACGAAAGAAAATTTGATTGGAATATTAGATTATTGTATAGAGGCACGGGTATATGGGATAATATGTTTTGAAATGGGATTGACCTTACGGGAAGGTGATAGGGAATATTATTATAAAAATCTGGATAAAAGTTTTCCCGGCGTAAAGGGAAAATATATAAAAAGATACGGAAACAATTATATACTAACCAGTGATAATAACAAAGAACTAATGGAACTATTTAATGAAACATGTGAAAAAAATAACATAGTACATAATGCGGAAGAGTTATTTAATTATATGTATACCTATGAAGAAAAAAGTAAAAAAGGACAATTGGAATTATTCTGATAATAAACAAAAAAATCTCCGCGTAACCGATTCGTTAGCGCTTCACCGCCTTAAACGGAACACGGAGTGAAAGGGTTGAGAAACCGGGTCCAGTTCGTCGGCATGCTTTTCGGACAAATCTCCGGCCAGTACGGACTTCGAAACATTGAGCAGGGAATGAACAGCCAATACAACAGTTTGTATCATCTGAGTATTCCGTGTGGAGACAAGCCGGTCAAACGGTCGACGCTGTCATACGCGAATACTCATCGGAGTTCAAAGCTGTTCAAAGCTGTGTTTGAACGGCTTCTGAGGGAAGCGCAAAAGATAAAAAGC
>JAIRSL010000204.1 GCA_031255475.1 Treponema sp. | reverse complement strand
TCCAAAACCAGTTTGCCTTCCTCTATTTTTGACATATCAAGCACATCGTTTACCAGTCTGAGCAAATGCCGGGAAGATATGTTGATCTGGGCGATGCATTTCCGCATTTCTTCCAGGTCTCCGGTCCGGTTTGCGATCTGGGTCATGCCGATGATGGCGTTCATGGGAGTGCGGATTTCGTGGCTCAAATTGGATAAAAATCTGGATTTCGCTTCTCCCGCGGCCTTTGCCTGATCAAGGGCAATACGGTTATTGTAGATGCCGTTCATGTTCTGGCAGTAAACCATGAACGACCCGGAGATGATCTCCGGGTGAAATTCATAGAACGGCGCGCTTTCTCCGGTGATTCCTCCCAAAATGACGCCTTCCATTTTGTGAAGATTGTTGAAAAACGGCAGATATATGGCATGAACAAAGCCGAGACACACGAAAGGAGAAGCTCCTTCCGGAGGAGATTCCACAATGACCCGCTGCCGCTTAAAATCCAGTAATTCCGGCCTGGCAAGCCACTCCCGCGAAACCGGGAATTCGGTTACGCTCCGGTCGTAATTGCAGGAACCAAAAATGGTGAACTTTTCTCCCCCTATGTCCAACAGCAGGATAAGGCCGGTTTCCAGTTGAAAAGCGTCCACTACTCCTTCGGCCTGAATGTTCACCAGATCGGTCTGGGAAGACACGGCAAACGCGCTCTGGGTAAAACGGTGGATCTGGTTAAATACCTCCAACTGCGCGTCCAGTTTTCCGCGCATGCTGCGCATGTTTTCTTTTTCCACTTCCTTGCGCGCAATCTGGCGATTCAATTCATCTACAAGATATTGAAGTTGTACCAGTTGTTGTTCCCGGATCTCTGCCACTTCTACCCTCACTTTTTCAAAGGATGTTACATACGCTTCCTCAACGGTAAAGCACAAGAAGCGAAGTCGTATACGTATGGAAAACGTTCCTGCCTCCAAGGGGGCAGAATTCACCGAAACCGTACATCCCCAGCCAGGGGGGTATTTCTCCGCCGCTCATAAAGGCGTTTTGCATCATGGCGATGATTTCGTCTTTCATCACCTTGTTAAACAAGGTACGCCCCCGGAGAAGGCAGTCCGACTGGAACACCGCTACCGGATGGATTTCCCCGTTCAGGGAATGTTTCGCAATGTCCTCCCGCAGGGTTTCCAGCGTCTTTTTTTGTTCCGAGAATATCAGATCTTCATCACGGGTAGTAAGATAGAACCGGTCCCCTTCTTTCGCGGAAACCGAAAGATAGATGATTCCCGTATCGTCAGGACGCCCCATACGCAGGATATGCCGGTTCCCGTATTCATCCGCCGAAACGGGATCGAGTTCTATGGCCAGCCCGCCTCGTACCAGCGAAATCTCGATATCCTTTTCCGGGCCTTGCCCCAGCCGCTGGCCGTAAGTGGTCCGTGCCGGCCGGCCGTCCAACTCGATGATAGTATTATGATCCGCTTTGGTGACGGTCATAGGTTCGCCGTAAGCGTTAAAGCCGTGGGTGGCCTTGGCCGCCGCCTTAAGGGTGGGATCGGCAAAACCGACGGCCCAGACGCCGTCCGGACTGGCCTTGTCGCCGATATACTGGGAGGTAGCAATTCCCTTGTAATTATCCGAGGAAGCGCCGCCAAAGATGAGGATGTTGGAGAAAACCTCATCAAAGGCCGCCAAAAGATCATCGTTGCAGGAATCCAGTCCCGGACTCAGGAGATAGATCACCGAGGCCCCCGGCAGCTTGGCTTTCAGGGCCTTTGCGAGTTCCAGCCCTTTTTCCCGGGCATTCCTTCCGTGAAAATCGTCCACGGCAGCCCAGGCAAACTCGTCCGCCGGCCCGTTTACCGTCATCACCGCCAGATGAGTCATCGCTTCGCCCGCCCCCTCGCGCCCGATGACGCCGCCGCAGGAACTCCCCACAATCGAAATTCCGGGCAGCCGGGAGTGAACCGCGCCGGCTATTCTCTCCAGCTTATGCCCGATGGAGGAGTTGACGATCCATAGCCCCTCGTTTTCCGGTTCTTTATCGCCATACAGACCGGCTATACATTCCTCAACCGCACGAGTACTGTCGGCAACCCGCACACTTACCGAATTAAAACGCAGCATAATTTACCCCTTTAGAGATGAATACATACGCCATACTACAGACTCTATGGCAGATACCTAATATACCATATAAGAGGAGATTTTACAAGAACGAAAAAGGGAAGGCAGCAAATTTACCTATCATCTTCTCCCAAAAGCAGGGAACAAGGCAATCCGGTCATAAGCCGCGCCGCATACGTCATGTTCAGCATCATTACCGCTATAATTTTCAATATATCAGAGTGAGCGCCATAGTTTTGTCCATGCTCCGCTCCTGTAACTTTCTCAACGGCGCATCCGCTCTTCAGCACATAATGAAACCGCCCTATCTTCCATCGCTGCTTTCGCCGCCGGGCAGGAATTCCGCAAGTCTGTCCACCCGGATTTCCATGCCGGTGTTTCCGGTCCGGATAACCGCAGCGTCCAGGAGTACCGTTTCGATGAAGAAGACCGGCCCCCGGAAAGACGCGGTTATTTATGAGCTGAAGTTTTGAGAAAGCTCGATGATTTTGAACTGCGGGTCTTGGAATACAGGTCAAAGGCTACGGCGGCCAAAAGTACCAGGCCCTTAATCGCCTGCTGCCAGTCCGTACTGACCCCAAGAATGGACATGCCGTTGTTCAGAATACCGATAAAGAGGCCGCCGACTACCGCGCCGATGATGGTCCCTATGCCGCCGGATACCGCCGAACCGCCCACATAACAAGCGGCAATAGCATCCATTTCAAAGTTTTGACCGGCCTTAGGAGTAGCCGCGTTGAGACGGGCGGCAAAAACCAAGGCGGCTATTGATGCAAGAACCGCCATATTGGTGTATATCCAGAACATTACCCATTCGGTTTTAACTCCCGAAAGTTTTGCCGCTTTTGCGTTGCCTCCCAGCGCATAAATATGCCGGCCCTGAACCGTCTTTGACGCAACAAACTGATACCCTACAATAAGAATCCCCAAGACAATCAAAATATTTGGCAATCCCCGGTAGAGGGCAAACACAATGGTAAAGGCCATAAGAACTGCGGCAATAGCCGCCAGCTTGGTTATCCAAATACCCTTCGGCAGTAAATCAAAATTATATTTTTTTTGCTTTTCACGTTTGCCAATCTCATTTATAATGATGAACACTACAATTACCAGGCCTATAACAATAGAAAAGAGATGAAACGACGTTTTGCCTATAGTAAGACCTCCCAGAGGATCGGGAATATAACCGGAAGCTATCACCTGGAATTCCTTCGGGAAAGGCGCCTTAGTCTGTCCCTGCATAATGACCTGCCCCAGACCGCGGAACATCAACATTCCCGCCAGAGTTGCGATAAAGGGGGGAACATGCACGAAAGCAATCCAGAAACCCTGCCACATACCGATTATCGCTCCCATAAGCAGCGATACGAACATAGTCAAAAAAGGATTCATGTGCATATCTACAATCATTACTCCGCACAATGCGCCTACGAAACAGACAATGGATCCGACTGAAAGGTCAACATTGCCGGTGAGGGTACAGAGCAGCATCCCTACCGCAAGGATAAGCACGTAACTATTTTGCAGCACGAGATTAGTCAGATTCACCGGCCGGAAGAAAATGCCGTTTGTCAAGATGCCGAAAAAAATCATCGCCACCGCCAATGCGATGACCATACCGTATTGCCGTGAATTTTTCTTTAACAGTGCAAATAAACTGTTCATTATATCTCCTTATTTTCTGTTGTCAATTAGACAGAATATGACCCAGGATCTGTTCTTGCGTTGCTGTTTTGCCTTCCAGTTCAGCGGTAATACGCCCTTCGCTCATTACATAAATCCTGTCGCTCATACCGATAATCTCCGGCATTTCGCTGGATATAAGAATACACGCTATACCCTGAGCCGCTAAATTATTGATAATCGTGTAGATTTCATGTTTAGCCCCTACGTCGATACCCCGGGTCGGTTCGTCCAGAATGAGAATCCGGGGATCAGAGAAGAGCCACTTGGCCAGCACCACCTTTTGCTGGTTGCCGCCGGAAAGATTCCCTGCAAGCTGCAAGATTGACGGGGTTTTAGTATTCAGCTTTTTGCAGTAATCCTCCGCCGCAATGATCTCCTCGTGTTCGTCAATGACATTGCCTTTGGCAATTTTTTTCAGCTTCGCCAGGGTAGTGTTTTCTTTGATGGTCTCAATCAGAACAAGGCCGAATTCCTTCCGATCTTCGGTCATGTAAGCAAGGCCCTGTTCAATCGCTTTGGGAATCGAATTCAGCATCACTTCCCTGCCGTTTATCAGGATTTGACCGCTGATATTCTCTCCGTAATATTTACCGAAAATGCTGGTGGCCAGTTCGGTACGCCCAGCCCCCACAAGGCCGGCCAAACCCACCACTTCCCCGGCGCGTACCGTAATATTCACATTGTCCAGCTTCTTCCGTTCAGGATTATCCGGGTTATAAACCGTCCAGTTCCTCACCTCAAAAATAATATCGCCGGCAGGGATGTTGCGTTTGGGAAAACGGTCGGTGATTTCCCGGCCGACCATGCCCTTGATAATCCGGTCTTCGCTGATAGACGCCTTTCCACCGGCATCCCGTTTTACCTGCAATGTCTCAATGGTTTTGCCGTCCCGCAAAATAGTGATGTTGTCCGCTACTTCCGCTACCTCGTTTAATTTATGAGAAATCAGCACCGATGAGATATTATGCTGGTCCCGAAGCTCCCGCAGAATCTGGAGCAAATGTTCGCTGTCATTCTCGTTGAGAGCCGAGGTAGGCTCGTCCAGAATCAGGATCTTGGCGTCCTTTGCCAGGGCCTTGGCGATTTCCACCAACTGCTGCTTGCCGACTCCCAGCTTATTCACCGGCATATTGGGGTTTTCATTCAGACCCAGCTTCCGCATATATATAAGCGCGTCATCCCGCGTTTTATCCCAGTTAATGATGTTGTATTTCGCCCGCTCGTCCCCCAGGAAAATATTTTCCGCTATGGAAAGATAGGGACTAAGGGCTAACTCCTGATGAATGATCACAATGCCGGTTTTTTCACTTTGTTTGATATCGGTAAAAGCGCAGGAATTGCCTTCAAATACGACATCCCCTTCATACGTGCCGTGAGGATATACACCTGACAGTACTTTTACCAGTGTGGATTTTCCCGCCCCGTTTTCTCCTACCAGGGCGTGTATTTCCCGTTGTTTTACCCGGAGATTAACATGATCCAGCGCCACCACTCCGGGAAAGGTTTTGGTGATATTTTTCATTTCAAGCAGCACGGCCTGATCAGACATAGAAAACTCCTCAATTAAGAAACTCTTTCAAAATAAAATTTTAAAAGAGTTTCTTAAAAAAAACAACTAAGCCGGTTCCAGACCTGCGGCAGAACCGGCTCTTACGAGTTTCGGATCTTTTATCCTACAGGCCAAGTTCC
Source organism: Treponema sp. (assembly GCA_031255475.1). GTDB lineage: Bacteria > Spirochaetota > Spirochaetia > Treponematales > Breznakiellaceae > JAIRLK01. Next base: position 3,019 of record JAIRSL010000204.1, on the reverse strand, counting down.
GCCGCGGTGTGATACCCGGTATCAACAACCGCCGCCATAAGGTTGTCCTTGGTAACAATGACGGAATCAAGTAACAGAGACGGAACTATTTTGACGCCATTGTTGTAGCTTGTAGTATCTAAGCCGGTAGGCGTCCTGCCCTGCATGAGGGTATCTACCAGAGTAACCGTAGCGGCCCCCAGAGAGCGGGTATCTTTCAGCACGGTTGCGTATTGTTCGCCGGCAAGAATAGACTTACAGGAAGCAACGATACAATCCTGACCGCCTACTACCGGAAGCGGCTTGCCGGGAGTACCGTAACCGACGGATTTGCAGGCTTCGAGACACGACAGGCTGATAGGATCATAGGGGGACAGAATCCCATTAAGTACCTCATCACCTGAATAATACGCTGAAAGCAGGTTCTCCATGCGCTTTTGGGCTTCCGCGGCATCCCACCGCAGTGTACCGATTACGGCCCTGTCTATCTGGCCGGAGGGAACCTTAAGCACTCCCTTATCGAAATAGGGTTTTAACTTATCCATGGCGCCCTGATAAAATCCAACAGAATTGTTGTCGTCCGGAGAACCAGCAAACAGTTCAACAATAACCGGTTTTGAGGTAACCGCTTGATCCAGCTTGAGGCCCGTAATTAGAATATCGCCCATCTGCCCGCCGACCTTGTAGTTGTCGAAAGAGACATAGTAATCCACATTGGGAGACTGCATCAAAAGCCGGTCATAAGAGATGACGGGAATCTTTGCCGCCGCAGCGTTCGCGAGCTGATTAGAGAGAGCCGAACCGTCGATGGATGCGATAACCAAAATCTTTACCCCTTTGGTAATCATGTCGTCAATCTGGCGGGTTTGGGTGGCGATGTCATCGTCCGAATACTGTAAATCTACGGTATACCCCAATTTTTCCAGTCCTTCCTTGACCGCGTTGCCATCTTTAATCCAGCGTTCTTCTGACCGAGTGGGCATTACCACGCCGATTAAGCCTTTTCCGCCCCCGCTTTGGCTTTGCCCGCCGCCCTGTTGTCCACCGCCCGCAAAGACAGTTCCCGCACCGATAAGCAGGACCAGGGCCACTAATGCACCTTTTTTAACCAACTTCATCTTTCTCCTCCTGAATAATATTTTGCGTGTACGTACACGCTTTAAGATTTCTTTATTATATAACGGAATTTTTTCTCCGTCAACTTATTTTTCATTTTAATGGTAACTATTTAATCGCTTTTCCTGATATAAGCTATTGGAGGAATACACATTGAGATTTAATCGCAAGAATGCGGCGAGGAGAGGACGGCCTTTTCTTAACGGGAGAATATGCCGCATACCGTAGTTGCGATACCGTCTCCCCGCGCCGCTTTTTCCCTACAAGCCGTTCCCCGCAAACCTTCTTTTCCGCCGCTCTACGGCCCGCCGCCACTCTTCTTGTTCTTCGCCGGTCCGCGGCGCAAAGGCCGTAACCGGGACGGGTCTGCCCGCTTCATCAAGGGCGACGAACACCAGGTAAGCCCGGTTTATCAGCCGTTCGCTGCCGGACAGGGATTCCGCAAAACTGTCCACCCGGACTTCCAGACTGGTGTTTCCGGTCCAGGTAACCTCGGCGTCCAGGCGCACCGTTTCGTCAAGAAAAGCCGGCCCCAGAAAGACGAGGTTGTCCACCGCTGCGGTAACAACATGCCGTCCGGTATGGCGGCGGGCTTCCACGGCGGCCGTAATATCTATCCACGCGATAAGCTGCCCGCCGAAAAGCCGGTTTACCCCGTTGACATGAGACGGCATAACAATCTGTACGTGAGAAGTTGACATGGTTTACGCATACCTCATAATTCGGTTCAATTAAAAATTCCTCCCCGGCGGCGCATCCTGCCGTTCAGGAAAAAGAGGACCGCCACCATGACGAGGGCGTAGCCCAGGCAACTGCGGAACCCCCAGGCGGCTCCGGCGAAACGGTTGGTAAGCCCTATAACGAATTGTATCGCGGAGTTTATTGCCCCGGAAAGAACGATGATGGCGCCGGTGGCAACCGGGGCTTGCCTGCCGAAGAATTTCATGGCCACCGCCATGATCGTGGGCCACATGATGGCGATAAAGAAGCCCAGGGCCGGAAGCACCCATATCCCCCGCACGCCCAGGCCGAAACCCAGCGCGTATATGGCTACCGTGGCGAAACACGCAATGAAAAGGCTCCGCACGTAACCTATTTTCTCGATGGCAAAACCGCTCACCAGCCGGGAAATCGTAAAGAGTATGTAAAAATTGGAAACGAACGCGGCGCCGTCGGTACGGGGGTCCAGGGCGTAGACGTCCTGGAAATAGAGGCCGCCCCAGTTGGCGGAACTGAATTCCACCACTTCCATAAGGCCCAGGGTAACCGAAAACGCCCATACCATGGGGATTTTGAGCGCGCCCAAAAAAGAGAGGGGCTTTTCCGCCCGCGCCGGCGCTTCTCCCGATCCATCCGGGGCGGGGCTTTTTCCGGTGTTGTCAGGAAACCGGGTTGCCAGGGCGGGGATGAAAAGCGCAAGGACCAGCGGCACGGTAAAAAGATAGATGTGCCTCCAGCCGAAACCTGCCGTATTGATAAGGAATCCCGCCGCCTTAGGCCCTATGACGGCCCCGGCCCCGTAGAAGAAGTGAAGCAGGCTCATGAGAAGGGCCGCCTTGGATGTGAACACCTGGGTTGCCAGGGCGTTTACCCCTACCTCGAAGAACCCGAAGGCGGCGTAAACCAGGAACAGGGCCGCCCCGACCGCCACGTAGCCGGGCATGATATAAACCAGCAGTACCCCCACGATGGAGCATATAAACCCCGAGAGCAGTGAACGCTTAACGCCGAAACGTCCCAAAAAGATACCGGCTATAAGACAGAAGAACACATAGCTGTAGGACAGCAGCGCGACGAATCCTCCCTGCTGTTCATAAGAAGCGCCGAATTCGGTTTTGATGAGGGGATAGGAAACCCCCTTGATGTTCTCCACGAGCCCGAAGATCAGCATGGTCCCGTAGGTAATGACGATGAGTAAAATCCG